>JAUISX010000004.1:300000-418157 GCA_030434245.1 Porphyromonadaceae bacterium W3.11 | reverse complement strand
TACTGGTGGAGCAATTTCCAAGTATTCGTGCGTCTGTTGTTGAGTTTATTAGTCATCTGCTGGAGCTCAGCTTGGCGGGCGATGATCGCATTCAGAACTCGGGCATTAAGTTCATATTCATCCGCGATGTGATCCTCAAGACCAACCATTTGCCCACCCAACTCATATTGGAACTCATAATTGAAGTATATTTTTGCGTCAAAATCCTCTGGAAGCCAAGCCAGTTCACCTTTAGGCTGGAGGAGCTCGTGCGGATCACCATACCTCTCTATGATTGCCGCCTTGGCTTTTTTGGGCAGGGTATCGTAGTCAACGAGGGCAGTTACACCCTCACCGTACGCCTTACGGGCATAGATCGCATTTTTGCGACGTAGCCAGCTTTTGAGTGTTTGATAATTTACGATGGGCGGCTCGCCACTCGTAAGGTCATCAAAACTCATACATATACGCCCCTGGTAATACTCCATCTTCACTATTAACGGCTTGCGATAAGTGTGGAAATTCTATTTTGCTCTCTCATGAGTTCATTGACGGTCATGCTCGGAACCTCTTTATCGAGTTTACCTTCAATAAACACTTTGACTTTACCGCACTTATATGCGATAATTTGGGCAAAACCTCCCCACGATTGCACCATATCTCCATTGGATCTGAATATGGTTTCCATCTCATAATCATCACCAACAATATATCCACCTTTCTGAACGGCGAGTGCTCTGATTTTCTTCGATAGCTCCGAATCAGTTTTATAGTTAAGAGCCTTGCTAAGGGTGTCAAACCTAACACCAAAGGTCTTAACCAACTCCTTCCGTTGCTCTTGTGTAACAAATATCCTTTTCATACCTTAAAAAATAATTGATTATATTTACGGCCTAAACCATTTATTGGTTTACATAGCAAAGATAATAAACATTTGCGTATCACGCAAGCAATTGTGTATTTATTTTTTCGCAAAAGAATATATGAGTACAATAAATGAGAGAGTACAACTTTTAATTGATACGTTTTACAATGGCAGTCAAAAGGATTTTGCCAGTGCTGTCGGCACCTCTACATCAGTCATAAATGGAATTGTTGGAAAGAGAGGAAGTTCACCATCTTTTGAAGTTCTCTCGAAAATATACGCAACTGTTGATATTTCTGCGGATTGGTTGATTTCAGGAAATGGCGATTTCAACGCATCTACAAACATTATTCAAACACAGCGGCTATATCAGCCAAAATACCAAGAATCGATTATTGAGGAGCAGGCAATTCCCTATTATTCTATTGAGGCCACGGCTGGAGTACTGGAGCACCTTGATAATTCCGTGGAATATCAAATTGGCCAGATAATGATTCCAAACATGCCTCGATGTGATGGGGCGGTGAGCATTACAGGAGATTCGATGTACCCACTTCTAAAGTCTGGAGACATCGTGGCATTTCAAGTGGTCCATGATATCAATAATATTCACTTTGGGGATATGTACCTTGTATCTATTAATGAGGATGGGGATACTTATATCACTGTAAAGTGGGTGAAAAAGCACCCAAGCGATCCTGAAAAGGCGGTACTGGAGTCGCACAATCCGAATTATTCGCCACGAGATGTCCTACTCAAGCACATCCACAAAATTGCCCTCATTAAATTCTCCATTCGATACAATTCAATGGGCTAATAGGGCACGCCCAACCCCTTTATTTCCCAGCCATAATAAACGACTCGTACCCCTCAAAAATCAATTAAACGGGCACTTTGACACATACCACACTCACAATCAAGAGGTTAAGCGGTTTATTCTCAAAAAAGCAGGTATTTTGTGGGGGTACATAGTGGGTACCTTAAAACCATATTTCACCTGTTTACGTCTTAAAAAGGTGCATTTGTCCATATCCTACTTACCCAATTTGTGTGCTCAACTGCACCCCCTACCGCACCCCCTACAATCCCATTTCGTTTTGATTTAACAATTAAAAATGCACCCCCTACTGCACCCCCTACTGCACCCCCAAGAGCAAAAATCACCGCTCGAGCATCCTCCGACCACCCCTCAAATCGCCAATAATCGGTGCTCAAAATTCGCCCAAACGACCACCATTCGACCACCCCTCGACCACAGACACAACAAAAGCGGAAAGCCAGCCCACAAGCCAGCTTTCCGCCCTTTTTACCCACAATTACGATGCTATTTCAATGCTCCAGCATCACCCGATTAACATTTACTCGACCATCCTTCGACCATCCACCCCCAAAATTAACCCAAAATCAACCAAAATAAACATTTCGTTTTCTCCATCACCTCTCCATCATTCCATCATAACCCACTATCATATAAACACATACGACCCCTAAACCCCTATATTATCCAAGTACGCTTCGTTCCCTCCCCCCTACCATGTCAAACCCAAAACCTTTGTATTAGGAAAAGCATATCCCCACTCATCAAGTTTTGGATTCCGGACACCATAAACCCAGACTGTCTGATTACTCCAGTCCTCTTCTACGTATTCTTTGTCATTCAGTGATATGGTCAGGGATAACTCTTTACCAGACTGCAATGAGAGCATTGGTGTGCCGTCTTTCAATTTCAGTGGAGCCTTGTACTTCATGAGCTGCTCACCGATCTTAATTTCTATCCACCAATCCTCCTTCCACTCAGATAATATCTTCTGTGGGCACACAATGGCATTAAAGGTGGCAGTTCCTTGGTTATGGTGAAATATGATTTTTTGTTCTGCTCCAGAAATCGCCCCCAAAGCCCCATTGCCGGGTTGCACCGAGATTTGATCGAAGGCTCGAATGCTTACAACCGCAGATGCGAGCTGCTGCTCTGTAAAATGGTTGCCACTCTTAAGAGTCACCGACACACGACTCATCGCATGTGCGAACGATAGCTGTACAGGAGCCTTCCGTTGGACGTACGTATAGGCACACAGCAAATCTGAATTTTGATAATCCACACCATGCCTCTGATCTACAGAAACCTTGTGTATCCATTCTCCAGCATCATTACTTTGCAGCGTTGGATATGTTGCAAAGAACGATACCTTATCGGCATTTATATCAGCCCAACTCAGACTTGGCGTCCAAAGTCCATTCCGATAGGTCAATTCATAGATGTGTGAATCATCCGAGGTAGGGGCCACCTGCAATTGTATATGATCACCTTCATCGAAACTACCCTTGCCATCATCATGGATATTTAGCCGAGTGGTGGCAATCGGTTGTATCTCTGCCGACAGTTCAATAGTATCGGAGATAGGATTAATCAGAGTCTCAGACTGACATGCCCCAAGGGCAAAAGAGAGCGTTATAAAGGCGTATATAGCAATTCGGACATCTTTGAACTGCATAACTACAATACTTAAAGAGTGATCGTGCCGTCTGCTTCACCCTGCTTTTCCCAACCCGAGATATTCTGCCCCACGATGGTGAAAGACTCCTTGCTGACCTTCACTTGCAGAGAGAATGCCTTTCCACTCTCAAGGTTCTTAAGTTGCTGATCTTTAATCTTAAGTTTTGACAATTGATAGTGAGCTTCTCTGCCTTCTACGTTAATGGATATCTCCATATCACCTACCTCCTGTGCTGGAATAAGGAAGTTAGTAGTCGCACCATTCTTTGTTAGTTCTATTGTTGGGCCGTTTGATGTTATAGCTTTCCCATTTAGTAAATCAATAACAGCGATAGACTTTACATTCTTACATGTAATGACTGCCTTGCTCAGTATATCACTAGATACTTTGTTCCCCTGTGGGATAAGGACTACTGACAGCTTATGCAATGCGTGTCTGAATGATAAGTTGATTGGCGAGGATGATTCAGTTGAAGCCTTGACCGGCGAAGCGAGTAGAAGATCAATACCTTTCTTCTTATTTACATCCCACTTGAAATTCTTAAAATCACTTGTCTGGACTGGAGGATAGCATGCTGAGATCTGACACTGCTTTATCTCCTGAGGTAGATGTATATCTGACCAATGATAAGTGGTACCATAAGTATAGTTGAAGGTAGTAGTCTGAGTCCCACTTTGGTCTTTGATGAAAATGGTATTTTCATCTCTATCAATAAAATGCCCAGCACCCTTTTCATCCAGCTGAGGGGCACGCAAGAGCGAATAAATCTTAGACTCTACACGGAATTCAGGATCCGCCGCTCCACTATCTGGCATACTTCTCTGCCCACATGCGGTAACAAGTAATACGAACGAACAAACGCTTAAAACCTTAAAAAACTTCATATTCATAATTCTAATGGAAATGAAATGTCCGATATGATGGCATTTGGAAATGATGATTAACAGTCAAAAAAAGCACCCCAATCGGATATTTAGTAAAATATTAATACAAGAATCTTTCTAATTCAGAACGCAAAGATAACAAATTATTGTAAGCCCTAGGCTAGTGTTTAAAAAATATTATGGTAATATCACCTTAGGAGTAAAAAGATAAAATCTAAAAGGAATCAAAGAGGCAACATTTGTAAGTGATGATGACCACTGGGACGAAACTCACTCTCATACTCTTTCTTATTATCATAGATGAGAGTTACAGAAAAGGGTTATATCTTTCCCGAAATCACTTTTTTATATCATTGAAGACTTTGCTAACTTCGTATAAACTATACCTCTACATGTATTTGTTCTAGAGGCAAATATGATTAATCCGATAAAGTAGCACCAAGTGCCACTTTATCGGATTAATAGCTCTAAAAAGGCTGTGGCTTAACCTCAGCTTTTTTTATAACATCTTAGTCCATGAAAGAGGTTTGGATCGCCATACCCTCTTTGATTAATTGACCTTGCAGGCTAAGCAATTTCTGATGATCTTTTTCGTTCTCAATCATTGGTAAGAACTTAGCTTCAAGCTTTTCTAATCTTTGAGCCAAGCCTTCTCCATCTTTTCTATAGATCAATGGCATATAGAGGTAACGGGTCTCTTCGATAGTATTTACAGGATAAAGCTTCTTTTTCAGATCCATAGCCCTTTGAGCCATGGTCTTTTCTGCTCCATCTTGAGGCATAGCCAATTCAGTTGGGACTTCTTGCCATGTCCAGATCGGTACCAGCGGAGATAGGTAAGGATTACCAATCTGTACCCATGAGGTAGTGAGTGAAGGATCATCGCCCTTCGCGACTCCCTCTACGAGGATCATAGAGCTGGTACCATAGCGAGTGATGAGGTCATCAGAGTCAATATATCCACTTTTACTAGGAAGAGCATCCTCTTCAGCTAATGTCCTGTAATCAATCTCTAGAAGACCATGGTACATGGATCGAGATAGACGACTACCTAGTTCTGTAAGGGTCAGGGTACCTTTGTCAATAGGGGAGAAAAGATAAGAAGCACAGGAGTGGCGAACATATCCAAGACCTTCATTTTCGTCTCCAGTATAAGAGAAGTTGGTGCGGATCACATAACCGCGAGGGTCTTCGTTGGCATCAAACTTTTTCCATGTGTAGTTATTAACTTCATAGAAAGCAGCACCACCTTCAGCATCTAATACACCAAAGTGGCTCGCTAAACCCATCGGTTTAGGTGCGTTGTTCAGTAAAGCTTCAAAGTCCTCTAGGTTACGACATTCAGCTAAAGCCTTCTTCATGAAGACACCTTCTTGGTTAGAGATGTCCGTTGTGTCATTTTTATTGACGTTGAATGAGGCACTATTCATGATGGCAAATCCATGACTATTATGCCCACCCCAGATGTGCTCACCCTTAGGGTCGCTATCATTCATAAGTCCTACATAATAACCAATTTTGCTTTCAAAGCGACGCATGTGGTTAGCATACTCTTCGGTATCCCTAAGCTTCCAAATCATAGGGCGACCGCTCTTTGTGAACTTTCCTGAGATGACCGCTGTAGTACAAGCACCAGCACTGCCAATGCCTAAGATTACGAGTAGCGTGATAGAGATACTCCACTTTAAAACTTTTTTCATATAGTGTATTTTTTTTGTTAATAATTATCTCTCACAAACTTACTGATTATTCTCGAAAAGAAAGCTGTTGTGCATTGATTAATATCGGGTTATCTTCTAAACATTATGTTTTTTCGATATAAAGTGAATTGCTGTCAGAACAACTATTGAGAGGTTGAAAAGAAAGAGATGAATTATTTTTAAGTGGATTGGAGAATAGATGTGCCCCCTTATCATTCGCAACCTATTTTATTTTGATGCCCAGAAAGTTTGCGGTAGATAGTGTTGCATTATTTATAAGGGACTGACTGTGAGCGATGAATGTGATGTGTTAATTTGTTGCTGGGGATGCTTTCTATGACACGCTTATGATAGGAGATCTTTTAGTTATATGAAGCGGAAATGTTTTCAATAGGAAGCACATTTTTTTCCTATAAGAAGGATTTTGGTTTCCTATAGGACGGATATTCGCTTGATGTGTCTGGTTTTTAAGCACCCTTTCATTTTGATATGAATCAATAAATGGACTAGCATTGAACTTTAGTCGTATTGAATAGATTTGCTTAGGGATATTTCTTGTATTCTACTTGGTTCAAAAGAGGTGGTTAGTTTTGAGAGTGATTATATCAATGCTATTTCTGACATTTTTCTCTTTTGCCTTATCTTATTTCTGCAACCTTTAGTATCTTTGACCGTCTATAATCGTCATATCATAAACGTTTAACTCATAATGTATTGTAATGAATTGCTATTATCACAAGAATGAATCCTCTGTGGCAATCTGTAATGATTGTCATAAGGCCCTTTGTTTTGAGTGTGCCTCAAGCTCAGGTTACGAGGTGCCTCTTTGCAGCGAGTGTAGTGAAAAGCGTCGGTTAGCCATACGTCAAGCTATTTTAAAGGAGTGGATAATCTCCTTTGTCTTGGGCGTGGTGATTTTGGCAATCACTCAATCACAACTGAGTGATGTGGAGGCTTCAGGTGAAGAGTTTTCTTTTTTCTGGAGGTTTATCTTTTTCATTATGGCCTTCTATGTAGGAGCCTCTATTGTTGCGGGATGGCTTTCTCTTTCGAACTTTACTTCAAGGGCATTTTTATTTTTATCGCTTCCTGGCTGGCTTATTTATTTTGCATTAAAGCTTTGGCTGGCCTCTATAATTGGCTGGATGGTGCTTCCGTTCCGGTTGTTTCGTAATGTTAAATTGTTTAGGGAGAATAAAGGTTGAGTTATGGCATGTAGGGTGGAATTTATAGAGTCTATCTGTGATCAGATATCTAATGCTGGGTACGTGAGATATCGGAAGATGTTTGGCGAGTACGTCATCTATGTGGATGAAAAGCCTGTGATACTAGCTTGTGATAATACTGCATTCGTCAAGAAGCATCCAGCCATTGAGCATTTGATGGATAATGCAGAATGTGGCTTCCCTTATCCTAGTGCGAAAGAGCATTATATCTTAGATGAAACTGACCATTACCTATGTATGGAAGTTGTGAAGATTTTAGCTGAGGTCTTACCTTATCCGAAGAGTAAAAAGAGAAAAAAGGAGGATTAGGATTTGAGAGAAAAAGGAGGTTTTCTCCCCCATGTATGAAGTCGTCTAATAAATAGTTATCTTTGTGATATATAAATGTTACGATATTAGAGCGTGTTATGAATAATGAAATTAATAAAGATGAAAGACGAAGTCATCTAACTGTTGTAGATAAATGGGCTCCAACATTTATAGTCTGTGCCATTGCCTTAGTCGTCATGCTGGTCAATTTTTTGACTATAGATATGACGCAGATATACACCTTTACGATGCTAGCATCATGTATCCTCTCCGTCATTGTATCGGTTTGGTGGGCACGTAAGCATCCTATCAATACGGTGGATATCCTTTTTAACGTCATCGCAATATTCGGATTTATCCTTCTGATCTCATTCCTTTTCATGGTATTACCAACTCTTCTGTGAGTGAGTGAAAGAGTTTATTGATAATAGATAAAAAAGCGAAGCTAATACATTAGCTTCGCTTTCTTTTATAAGGAATAGGATGTCTCACGACATCCCTAACCGTTACTTTAACCTATAATCTAATACTATTATGAAAAAACCACATTGCAAAGGTATGCATATTTTCTGTAATAAACAAACGTATGGTTTGTTTTAAGTCTAATTATATTTCATTTCGATTACAGGAATGTTTATTTTGGTGTTATATTGTAAAAAATAGTGGGTGTCATATAATAACACCCACTAGTACAGTTATATCATGATTTATATATTGCGAGCGTTGCACAATGGCGATATCATGTCTCGCTTAAGGCATCTTGGTTAGGCAGTGAATTCGCCATGTCATCACTCACCCCTTCAGCACTTTGTATTCTATCCATCATGTAAACGCTTTGCAGAGTTGCTTATGAATCTGCAAGACCTCCTCTCAGGTTAGATCTCTTCAAATCTAGCTGTGAAGAAACGTAATTGTTTTGGTTCATATACGAATCGTAATCCCTTGATGGTATGAGCATGCTTATAAAGCTTGATCACAGCCTCTGCAACTAGCTGCATGTGAGCATAGGTATATACTCTACGAGGAATGGTTAGACGTACGGTCTCTAGTTTAGGCTTGTGGTTCTCGCCCGTCTTTGGATCACGTCCGGCACTTACGATACCACGCTCCATAGAACGTACCCCACTTTCGATATATAGGTTAGCTGCTAGTGCCTGAGCAGGGAACTGCTCCTGTGTTAGATGTGGGCAGAAGCGGCGAGCGTCAAGGAATACCGCATGACCTCCCACGGGTTCGATGATAGGTACTCCGGCTTCCTTAAGGAGATCGCCTAAATAACGTACCTGACGAACGCGGTGCTCAATGTATTCAAACTGAAGTGACTCTTTCAGTCCTATAGCCATAGCTTCCATATCACGACCAGCCATACCTCCGTAGCTAGGCATTCCTTCGAAGACTACTACGAGTTCTTTTGCCATCTGGAACAGTTCTTCGTCATTCATACATAAGAAACCACCTATATTAACTAGGCAGTCTTTCTTACCACTCATGGTACAGCCATCTGCGTAGCTGAACATCTCCTTGACTATTTCTGCTATGGACTTATCAGCATAGCCTTCCTCCTGTTCTTTGATATAATAAGCATTCTCCACGCAACGAGTAGCATCATAGAAGATTTTTACGCCATACTTATTCGCAACTTCGCGTACCTCACGCATATTCTTCATCGATACAGGCTGTCCGCCAGCTAGATTTACGGTGACAGCTAAGCAGATGTATGCAATGTTTTCAGCCCCTTTCTCCTTGATGAACGCCTCCATCTTTTCGACGTCGATATTCCCTTTGAACGGGACAGATAAGGCAGCGTTGTGAGCTTCTTCACGGATGATATCTACAAAGATACCGCCGTTGCTCTCTTGGTGATAACGAGTGGTGGTGAAGTACATATTACCGAGTACATACTGGCCTGGTTTGATCGCAATACGACTTAGGATATTCTCTGCTCCACGTCCTTGGTGGGTTGGGACAAGGTGTTTGAATCCAAAGACCTCTTGTACGGTAACCTCAAGGTGCTTGAAGTTCTTGCTCCCTGCATAAGCCTCATCGCCTATCATTATCCCTGCCCACTGCTTGTCACTCATGGCATTTGTTCCGGAGTCAGTAAGGAGGTCGATGTAAACCTCTTCAGAGTTTAAGAGGAAGGTGTTATAACCTGCGTTTTTCATAAACTGTTGACGCTCCTCTAGCGTGTTCATTTTTACAGTTTCTACCGACTTAATGCGAAACGGTTCTGCTGGATACTTACTTAAATCAATCATAGACTTTAATTTTTTTTTGTTGGTTTATTTTTTAGTAATTATTTATAAAAGACAACTTCGGCGATAGTAAGAGGTAATACTCCTACTACCGCCGAAATTATAGTCTTATTTAGTATAGAGTCTTAATGATCTCAGTAAAGAGGGCTGTCATCTTTTCAGATGCAGCATTAGCAGCGATAAGTACGTCGTCACCATCATTGACAAAGTCATCAGAGAAGTGATAACCTTCATTCGTGATCACAGACATCCCAAATACTCGGATGTCACAATGACGAGCAACGATCACTTCTGGTACGGTACTCATCCCAATAGCGGTACCACCTATGATACCTAAGAACTTGTACTCTGCTGGTGTCTCATAAGAGGGCCCGGTCCAACCTACATATACGCCCTTATGTAATGGGATATCTAATTGGCGACCTAGCCGCTGAGCTGTAGATATTAGTTCCCTGTCATAGGCTCGGGTCATATCGCTGAAGCGAGGACCAAACTCCTCCATATTAGGGCCAATCAATGGATTGGGCAGAAGATTAATATGATCGCCTATGATCATCAGGTCTCCTACTTTGTACTCAGTGCTGATACCACCAGCTGCATTGCTGACGAAGAGGTATTCAATCCCTAGTAGTTTGAATACTCGGACGTGAAACGTCACTTTCTCCATCGGGTAGCCTTCGTAATAGTGGAAACGACCCTGCATCGCGATGACAGGTGCTCCATCTAGTGTCCCTACTATCAGGTTCCCCTTGTGACCTAACGCTGTACTCTTAGGGAAGTGGGGAATATCTGTGTAAGGTATCACCCTAGCATTCTCAATCTTATCCGCTAATTTACCTAAGCCTGAGCCTAGTGTAATGGCTACCTTGGTCTCTTCTGGAACAAGTGGACGTAAGTAGTCCGCAGCCTCTTTATATTCGTTGTATGTTATCATATATGAAATTCTTTATGAATTTAACTCCATGCTAATCAGGCTTTCCCAGCACGTTTGAATAGGTCCTGAGTCACCTCTCTTAGCTCTTCCATAATCTCTTCTTCGCCCTCGACCTTTCTACCTTCCATCAAGATTTTGCCATCCACAATCATCGTATCCACGACTGAGCCACTGGCTGAATAAACGACGTTGGATATGAGGTTATGGCACGGAGTCATCTCTGGGAGATCTAGGTCTAGTATAGCTAAGTCAGCTAACATCCCTACCTCTATCTTACCAGCATCCAAGTGAAGGATTTCTGACCCAACTTCGGTCGCTGCTTTGAAGATGTCGGTAGATTTGGCAGACTTTGGATCTCCGCTCCATGCCTTAGATAAGAAGCTAGCCAGCTTCATGGCAGTAAACATGTCTAAGTTATTGGAGCTGGATACACCATCTGTACCAATCCCTACCTTGATGCCTTTTTCCTTCAGTTCTTCAAACTTAAAGTGATAGCCACTAGCAAGCTTCATGTTAGAGGCTGGGTTGTGAACACACGAGACCCCATTGTCAGCAAGTATCTGAATCTCCTCACTGTCCAGCCATAGCGAATGAGCCATTACGACATTTGGAGATAAGATCCCCAGGTCATTTAGATAGCGGATAGGGGACATGCCATGCTCTTTGATGCAGTTCTCCACTTCACCTTTGGTCTCACTCATGTGAATGTGTACGAGGAGATTATTGGCTTTAGCAAAGTCGTGTGAGTACTGAAGCATCGGTCCCGATACGGTGTAAATGGCGTGTGGACCCACGGAAAGTTGTACTCTGTCTGAGTAGTTTTCGAAGTCCTTAAGGTAAAAGTTAAGACGTTGTTTGTCTAGCTCTGCCCTTTTAGGATTACCTTGATCAAAGACGGTGTAGGATAGATTGGCTCTAAGTCCCATCTCGTCAACTGCTTTGGCGGTTCCCTCAGGGAAGCTATACATATCGAGGAAGCAGCTAGTGCCGCTCTTGATCATCTCAAGGCAAGCCAGTTTAGAGCCCACATAGATATCCTCAGGGGTCATGTGTGCCTCTACTGGCCATATCATATTATTGAGCCAATCCATCAAGTCAAGGTCATCACCAAAGCCTCTAAAAAAAGACATTGGCGAATGGGTATGCATATTGACTAGACCTGGAATCACAGCCTTGCGACTGCCATCAATGACCTTCGCTCCCGCTGTTTGCTCCTCTGTCATATTGCTGCCAATGGCAACAATACGATTGCCTTCAATCAGGATGTCAGCTCGGCAGCCATCAGTATGAAGTGGATTTTTTATGTAAATCTTATTCTTTATGTCCATATCTTGCGAAGAATTCAGCTACAGTGCGGATACCAATGTGGAAGTTCTCAAGTGGGAAGTTTTCATTTGGCGAATGGATGGCATCGCTATCCAACCCAAAGCCCATAAGCAAACTCTTCACGCCTAACACTCTCTCAAAAGTAGAGATGATCGGGATACTACCACCAGAACGAACAGCTAATGGCTTCTTGCCGAAGGTTGCCTCGTATGCTTTTTCTGCTGTTTGATATACTGGCAGATCAATAGGGCACAAGTATGCTTCCCCACCGTGTAGTGGAGTCACCTTTACTTTGATATAGTCAGGTGCGATTTCATTGACATACTTCACGAAGTCCTCTGAAATCTTCTTATAATCTTGATTGGCTACAAGGCGAGTGGAGACCTTAGCGTACGCTTTGCTAGGTAAGACGGTCTTAGCACCCTCTCCTGTGTAACCGCCCCATATTCCGCAGAGGTCAAAGCTTGGTCGGCAGCTGTTACGCTCAAGGGTGTGGAAGCCCTTCTCTCCGTGTACCTCTTTGATATCAATAGCTTTCTTGTATTCCTCTATATCAAAAGGAATCTGGCGAATCATTTCACGCTCCTTCTCTGTCAGTTCTACCACATCGTCATAGAACTCAGGGATGGTGATCTTTCCATCCTCATCAGTCATCTGAGCAATCAGCTTGCATAGCTCATTGATAGGATTCGCAACAGCTCCACCATAGTGTCCTGAGTGTAGGTCACGGTTAGGTCCGGTGACTTCAATTTCCCAGTATGCCAAGCCTCTAAGTCCAGTAGTGATAGATGGGGTGTCGATGCTGATCATTCCTGTATCGCTGACTAGGATATAATCGCTCTTAAGTAGCTCTTTGTGATCCTCACAGAACTTCTCCAAGCTAGGCGAACCAATCTCTTCTTCGCCCTCAAGGATGACTTTGACATTACATTTCACAAGACCAAGTGCTAATGCGGTTTCGAAACCCTTTGCCTGAATCATGCTCTGTCCTTTGTCATCGTCAGCTCCACGGGCCCAAATTTTTCCATCTCTTACTTCTGGTTCGAACGCAGGGCTCTTCCATAGATCGACGGGCTCTTCGGGCATTACGTCATAGTGCCCATAGACTAGTATTGTGGAGTAATTGGGATCAAGGATCTTTTCTGCGTAAACAACAGAGTTCCCCTCCGTAGGCATCACTTCAGCTCTATCCATGCCACTCTTAAGGAGTATTTCTTTCCATTTATTAGCACAGCGATCCATGTCTGGCTTGTGCTTACTTTGAGAACTTACTGATGGGATACGGATTAATTCAAATAATTCTTCAAGGAAACGATCTTTATTTTCCTCTACATACTTGTTGATTTTGTCATTTGATTTCATAAAGTCCTATTTATATTATAGTTTTGTAAAGTTCATCTTTTATTCTTCCTCCCCCATCAACTTCAAATCTAATTAAAATTCAGCGAAGTATCACAAGCTTTTGGTAAGCTAAAGTTTCTTGTCTGTGAATTTGAATTAAAACGAGGGACGAGTGCCATGATTCTTCCCTTTTTTTGATAGGATGATAATATGTAGTGGGTTATAAAGGGTTGAAATGTGATGTTTCCAATGAATAAAGGGTGTGGGTGATTACAGCTCGGCGTTTTTTTATTGGGTAACAGTTCCTGACATTGATTAAGAGCCTGAATAGTTTTCACTATAATATAAGATATCAGGCGATGCGGTTTGCCCTCGTCGCCTGATTTCGTCGCCTGATATGATTGTTTATGAGGTTTATTCAATTAGAGCGAAGGCTCTAGTCCTCAGCCTTGACCTCTATGATTTCCTGGAGATTAGTGGTGTAGCGAGGGCTAACCCATTTTCGATTAGTAATTTCTTTGATGATTTTAGGATCACGGGCAGCGATGTAGAGGGCTGTTTTGCCATACTTCTTATTTAGAGATTGTGCCAAAGCTGCGACCGTTCTTAGGTCCTGACTACCCTCTTCAATGAAGTTTAGCTGCTCAGCCTCTACCACTAAGTGACTGAAAATGACCCCTGCTTTCTTATACTTATAGCCCGGCCGGTATAGTCGCTTGAGCATCTGGTAAAAGATGGGTGCTAGCTCTGTAACGTTGGAGGTTGCCATCGTTAGTCCCATCTCTACAAATTCATGATGCTGCTTACTAGTGACGCTGTATTGATTGGTGTGGATATAAAGCATTACCTTCAGAGCTGCCAGTCCCTCCTGCACGAGTTTGTTACAGCAGGTGTCCACAAATTCCATGATGATGGCGTAGAGCTTGTGTTCGTCATCTATAGGCACCCCAAAGGAGCGGGATCTGCCGATGCTCTTGGCTCTTTCTACTTTATTGAATGGAAACCGCTCCTCCCCTCTTAGTTCATAGTAAGTGTTTAGCCCTGTTAGGGTAAAGTTTTGACGTACCCAAGCTGGGGATTTCTGAATGAAATCGAGAGCAGTATTTACGCCGTAGAGCTCCATCTTTTTCTGGTTTCTCTTCCCAATGCCCCATACATCTCCCACGCTGGTGCTATGTAACTGGGTTAGATGCTTTTCTGAGCTATCTATGGCAAATACCCCTTTATGTGCAGGGTCTTTTTTGGCCGTTTTGTTCGCTAGTTTTGCGAGGGTCTTAGTCTGAGCTAGCCCTATACATGTCGGGATGCCAACGCCCTTAAGAATACGCTGTCTTATCTCCTTGCCTATAGATAAGTAATCATCATTATCTTGGAGTCTTAGGAAGCATTCATCAATGGAGTATATCTCTTGGTCAGGGATTAATTCCTTAGCTATTGCCATTACCCTTTTAGAGAGATCTCCATAGAGCTCGAAGTTGCTACTGCAGACTGTAATATTGTATTTTTTGACCTCTTGCTCTATTTGGAATAGAGGTATGCCCATGGGGATGCCTAGTGCTTTGGCTTCATTACTTCGGCTGATGACACATCCGTCGTTATTAGAGAGTACAACGACGGGACGCCCGTTAAGGTCTGGGCGAAATAGTCGTTCACAACTGACGTAGAAGTTGTTGCAGTCCATCAGTGCATACATCAGAGTCTCCTTTTCTTATTATTTGGCTTGTGGATGATATAAGTTACGACGCCCCAAAGGATAAAGTTATCTTCTGCCTCGACCTTTATTTTGGGGTATTTAGGGTTGGCACTGACGAGGAATAATTCGTCGTTTGTTCGTTCGATGTACTTGATGTTAAATTCTCCGTTGATGAAGCAAACAGCGACATCGTTATCTTGGAAGTCTAACGATCTGTCGATGATAAGGATGTCTCCTTCGTGAATATTGGCATCAATCATAGAGTCCCCGACCACTCTTGCCATGAACGTGGTATTGGGGTGATGGATGAGCTCTCGAGTTAGATTAATGCTCTCAAGATTATGGTCCTCAGCTGGTGAGGGAAATCCCGCTCTGAGTCCCTCGCCTATATACGGAAGATCTAGATTATAACCGGAGTCGATCTGATAAAAATCTAGTGCTTTATTATTCTTCATTATGATATTCCTGACTTTCTTACCTATTACCAAGATAGACTACATATGTGGGTTGTGTCTATATCTGAGTATATGCCCCCTTTTTGGGGGTGATGTGATAAGCAAATATAATCTTTTTTTTTGTGGTGCTGGGTCTCTTTTCCTATGTTCGATTTATTCCTGTTCTGCCTAGACTCTGTAAATCATATTATTGCACTATCTGTGAAGGGTGTATTAATATTTGAGGGAGAAGATGAGCTTGATATATAATATAAGACGATGAATTCAGAGGGAATGCATTTGATAGATAGAGGTGGTCAAAAATAGACTCGTAACGAAGTGATAATTCAAAGATGAGGAGGGTGTCTCGGAATGACGACTTTTGATGATGTTGGGGCGATTTTAGTCTTCATGATCGTCTTGAGATGTTGATGAAGCTTGCATACGGGTGTTCTGAGGTACGCCACAATGGCACATACCCACTTCATATAGGGAGCTGATTTATCGCATCGTTAACGTTTCTGGCAGTCGTATTGGAAGCGTAGCTAGTGTGATAACCATGAGTCTCATTCTTGATTTTTAGTTCTACTTTTTTTTGAGTTAAAAACAGAGTCAGATTTTGACATTTAGTAGGGAGCTCTGCTTTTTTGTATGGAGCTTATTAAAAGTCATGTTAGCTAGTGGTGCTCTTAACCCCCGAAAGAGGTTTTGGAAACACCGTGTTTCGCTTTGTTTACTCCTTTAAAGGACTAAACCCAAGCCCTTCATGAGTATTGAATGTTCAAAAGCCACAACCCCGTGATTATTCTGAAATGAGCCCCTGAAATTGTTGTGCTTTCGGGTTGTGAATTGGCAAAGAAATGAATATCTTTGTATGTGTATGTACATAAAAATCAATTTGAAGGAAATCTATTATGAAAGATGTAGCTACGATATTAAAAGAGACAAAGAGCTCAATGAAAGAAACTATTAGTTTTCTTGATGAGAAGCTATCAAAAGTAAGAGCTGGTAAGGCTAATCCTAAGTTGCTCGATGATATAAAGGTCATGTATTATGGAAATATGACCCCATTGAGTAACGTGGCCAATGTTACTGTACCAGATGCCAAAACAATTATCGTTACTCCTTGGGAAAAGAGTATCATCAAGGATATCGAGAAGGCCATCATAGACTCTGACCTAGGCATTATGCCAGAAAATAATGGAGAATTAATCCGTATAGGTATCCCACCGCTAACAGAGGATCGTCGTAAGGAGCTTGTGAAGATAGTGAAGAGTGAAGCCGAGACGGCTAAGATCAGTATCCGTAATGCTCGTCGTGATGCTAATGATGCACTTAAGAAGAGTGTCAAAGATGGTCTGCCTGAGGATGCAGCTAAAGGAGCAGAAGGTGATGTTCAGAAACTTCATGATGAATATGTCAAGAAGTTGGATGAAATATTCATGAACAAGGAGAAGGAGATCATGACCGTGTAGTAAGCTTAATTGATGCTCGTTATTATTAAGAGCATTTAGGCTACTATTAAGGGTTGAGTATATTTTTTTTAGATGTATGATGCTTCTGAATAATGAATGACCAAACGGGGCTTGTCGTACAAAACACAGGAAGTCTCTACCTCGTTAAGGTGGGGAAGGACTTTTTCTCGTGTAAATTGAAGGGGAATTTTAAACTGAATGGTATCAGGACTACAAACCCAGTGGCTGTAGGCGACTGGGTGACATTTGAGATGCCTAGTGAAAATTCCCCAGAACCTGTAGGCTGGATTACCCAAATTCAACCTCGACGAAATTATATCATTCGTCGTTCATCAAATCTTTCAAAACAAGCTCATATCCTAGGTGCCAACTTGGATAGGACGCTTTTGGTCGTTACCGTTAACTATCCCGTGACGTCAACAACCTTTATTGATCGTTATCTTGCAACTGCCCAGGCATACCGCGTTGAGGCAGCTCTCGTGTTTAATAAGATAGATAGGTATGATTATAGGGAGCACAGACTCCTGAATAAACTGATAGATCTCTATGAGTCGATTGGCTATCGATGCTTTAAAGTTTCCGCTCAAGAAGGCGACGGAATAGAGGAGGTCAAGGAATATATCTCTCATGGTATCTCTTTGATCTCTGGGCATTCAGGTGTCGGTAAATCCACATTTATTAATGCCCTCGTGCCTGATGCTTGTTTGAGAACCCAAGCAATTTCTGAAGCACATAATGTAGGTGTCCATACGACGACCTTCTCTGAGATGATTCCTTTCGGTGATGCTGATGATAATGCCTTCTTGATAGACACTCCTGGCATCAAGGGTTTTGGATTGATAGAGTTCGCTAAGGAGGAGGTGGGACACTATTTCCCTGAGATATTTAAGCACTCAAAAGATTGCTACTTTAATAATTGTACGCATGTACATGAACCTAAATGTGCAGTGCAGTTGGCAGTCAAAGCTGGGGAAGTAGCCGAGAGCCGGTATAAGAGCTATCTGAGTATCCTTAAGGATGATGAGGATGCTAAGTACCGTGTATAAAAGCAGTAAAAAATTTAATGAGAATAATACCCTAAGCTATGAACACAAGTGAGGGGTGAGAATGTTTTTTGAAATGAGTAATAGTAAATTTGTATTGGATAGTAAGTTACCAGACTATCCAAAGTTTGAAGAAGGTATCCGTAGAGCTCCAGATAGAGGTTATCGCCTGACTGTTGAGCAAACTAAAACCGCATTGCGTAACGCACTCCGTTATATCCCTGAGGAGCTGCATGAAAAGCTAGCCCCTGAATTTTTAGAGGAGCTACGTACTCGTGGTAAAATCTATGGCTATCGTTATCGTCCTGAAGGTAATCTTAATGCTAAAACTATTGATGAATACAAAGGTAAGTGTATAGAGGCGAAGGCTTTTCAGGTAATGATTGATAATAACCTTTGCTTCGATGTAGCACTATACCCTTATGAATTGGTGACTTATGGTGAGACAGGGCAGGTTTTCCAAAACTGGATGCAGTACAGAGTAGTCAAGAAGTACCTTGAAGAGATGACTGACCATCAGACTTTAGTCTTAGAGAGTGGTCACCCGCTTGGGCTTTTTGAAAGTAAACCAGAAGCACCTAGAGTAATCATTACTAACTCCATGATGGTGGGGCTTTATGATAATATTCATGACTGGGAAGTGGCTGCACAGATGGGTGTCGCCAACTACGGCCAGATGACTGCTGGTGGTTGGATGTATATTGGACCACAAGGTATCGTTCATGGTACTTATAATACCCTCTTGAATGCTGGTCGCCAACGTCTAGGTATTGGTGCTGATGGCAACCTTGCCGGTAAGTTATTCGTTTCATCTGGATTAGGTGGTATGAGTGGAGCTCAACCTAAAGCTGCAGATATCGCAGGTGCGACATCTATCATTGCTGAGGTGGATGAGTCTCGTATCATGACTAGATATAATCAGGGTTGGGTTAAGCATATTGCTCGCTCACTTGATGAAGCTTTTGAGATGGCTAAGAAAGGGTTGGAAAGTAAGAAGCCAACCTCTATCGCATACCTCGGTAACATAGTGGATCTATTGGAATACGCTGTTGAGCATGATATCCATATCGAGTTACTTTCAGACCAAACTAGCTGTCATGCTGTTTATGAAGGAGGTTATTGTCCAGTATCTCTGAGCTTCGATGAGCGTACCCGCTTGCTGAAGGAAGATCGTAAGAAGTTCGAAGAGGAGGTTAATAAGGGACTTCGTCGTCACTATGAAGTGATTAAGAAGCTCGTAGCTAAGGGGACATACTTCTTTGATTATGGTAATGCCTTTATGAAGTCTGTCTTCGATGCTGGGGTTAATGAGATCTCCAAGAATGGCTATGATGATAAGGATGGATTTATCTGGCCTAGCTATGTAGAGGATATTATGGGTCCAGAGCTATTTGATTACGGTTATGGTCCATTCCGTTGGGTTTGCCTAAGTGGTAAGCATGAGGATCTAATCAAGACCGACCATGCTGCTATGGAGTGCATTGATCCAGATAGACGTGCACAGGATCGTGATAATTATGTGTGGATCCGTGATGCCGAGAAGAATCAATTAGTGGTGGGTACTCAAGCTCGTATTCTATATCAGGATGCTTTGGGTAGAATGAACATCGCACTCAAATTCAATGAAATGGTTCGTAATGGAGAGGTTGGTCCTATTATGTTAGGTCGTGACCATCACGATGTGAGTGGTACAGACTCCCCATTCCGTGAAACCTCTAACATCAAGGATGGCTCTAACGTTATGGCAGATATGGCCGTGCAGTGCTTCGCTGGAAACTGTGCGAGAGGTATGAGCCTAGTGGCACTCCACAATGGTGGCGGTGTTGGTATCGGTAAAGCTATCAATGGTGGTTTTGGTATGGTCTGTGATGGTTCTGAGAGAGTGGATCGTATCTTACGCTCTTCAATGCTGTGGGACGTTATGGGCGGTGTCGCTCGTAGATCTTGGGCTCGCAATCAGAATGCGATGGAGACCTCGAAGGACTTTAATCAATCCCATAGTGAGGGATACCATATCACAATTCCATTCCTAGTTAAGGATGAATTGATTGATGACTTAGTAAAGTAATAGAATAGATATTTAATAACAACATATACCAGAAAATAATATGAATAAGATTATGGAGTGCGTCCCTAACTTTAGTGAAGGACGTAACAAGGAAGTGATGGAGGCGATTTTAGCTCCTCTGAGAAATAAAGAGAATGTAATCCTTCTGGATTACTCTAATGATGAGGATCACAATCGTATGGTGGTTACTCTAGTAGGCGAGCCAGAACCTCTTAAGGAAGCTGTGCTAGAAGCTGTACGTGTCGCTGTGGATAAGATTGACCTAACCAAACACCAAGGTCAGCACCCACGTATGGGTGCCGTTGACGTCATTCCATTTATTCCTATCAAGAATGTAACCAAGGAAGATGCTGTAGAACTTTCAAAGGAAGTTGGTCGCATCATTGGTGAAGAAATAGGCGTCCCTGTATTCCTTTACGAGGATTCAGCTACTGCTCCTCATCGCCAAAACCTTGCTAAGATCCGTAAGGGTGAATTCGAAGGAATGGCTGAGAAGATCAAAGAACCTGAATGGGCTCCTGACTATGGTAAGGCAGAGCGTCATGCTACTGCTGGTACCGTAGCTGTTGGTGGTCGTATGCCTCTAGTGGCTTATAATGTTAACCTTGATACCCCTAACGTAGAGGTCGCTACAGCTATTGCTAAGCGTGTTCGTCACATCGGCGGCGGTCTTCGTTTTGTGAAGGGTATGGGTGTAGATCTTACTGAACGTCATCAATCTCAGGTGTCTATGAACCTTACAGACTTTACTAAAACTGCGGTTTATCGTGCTCATGAGATGGTACGAATGGAGGCTGAGCGTTATGATGCAGAGATCGTAGGTGCAGAGATTATCGGTCTAGTACCTAAGGCTGCTCTAGAAGAGTCACTTGCATACTATCTAGGTCAGGAGGAGCTAGAGGATGACATGCCACTAGAGCAAGTAGTAAGCTTAATTACTTATTATCTACGTCTTGAAAACTTTAGTATCCAACAAGTACTTGAGTACAAAATAGCTAAGGCTGGAGCTTGATATGAAGAGCCTTAGAGATAAAAATGTAGGCAATGTCTATATCCACAATATAGGGCAGCTGGTCACGATGGCCGGCTCGCCCCGTCGTGGAGCTTCTGAAATGGGAAACATCGGCATAGTCGAAGGACCAGCTGTGCTTGTTATTCAAGAAGGGCTTGTTACATATGCAGGTCCAGAAGAAGGTGCCCCTGCAATTTCTACAGGAGAGGAGCGTATAGACGCTAAAGGAGGCTGTGTTATTCCAGGCTTTGTGGATAGTCATACCCATCTCGTTTTTGGTGGGTTCCGTGAAGATGAGTTTCAGTGGAGATTGGCTGGTGAGAGCTATATGAGCATCATGGAGCGTGGTGGTGGTATAGCGAGCACTACTAAGGCGACACGCGGAGGCTCTAAGGAAGAACTGACTAATAGTGCACTTCGTCACCTTGATGCTATGCTTAGTATGGGTGTTACCACGGTAGAAGCAAAGAGTGGCTATGGTATGGATCATGATACTGAGATTCGTCAGTTGGAAGTGACTCAGGAGCTGAATAAACGCCATCCTATATCTCTGTCAAGTACTTATATGGGAGCTCATGATACTCCTCTGGAGTATGCTGGACGTCCATCAGAGTATATAGACTTCATCATTCGTGAGATGCTCCCTTTGGTTAAGGAGCGTGATTTAGCTGAATGTGTCGATATCTTTACAGAGAAAAATGTCTTTGAGCATGAGGATACTCGTAAACTGCTTAAGGCTGCTACAGAGATGGGCTTCAAGGTGAAGATGCATGCTGATGAGATTGTACCGATAGGTGGTGCTCAATTGGCTGCAGAGCTGGGTTGTTTGTCAGCTGACCACCTTCTGAAGATTTCTGAAGAGGGGATCAACGCATTGGCGAATAGTGAGACCGTTGCTACTTGCCTTCCATTGACTGCCTTCTCCTTGATGGATGATTACGCACCTGCTAGAGCGATGATAGACGCGGGATGCTGTGTCGCTGTGGCTTCAGACCTTAATCCCGGTAGTTGCTTTAGTGCATCTGTACCTTTATTGATTGCACTTTCTACCATTTATATGAAGATGACTGTAGAAGAAACGATTGCGGCGATGACTATCAATGCTGCAAAAGCTATTAATAGGGCATCAGAGATTGGTAGTCTAGAGGTCGGTAAGGTAGGGGATGCTGTCATTTTGAAGTATCCTTCATATAAGTTTTTGAGTTATCACTTTGGGATGAATCTAGTAGATACTACTATCAAAGCAGGTATCCCATATAAGTTTAAGTAAATAATAATTAGATAAAATAGATCAGTAAAATGGTAGAAGATAAAGAAAACATCCTTCTAAAGGATCATACAGTAGAGGAGTTCATGGATGTTACCGCTGGTTCTGAACCAGTGCCAGGTGGGGGTAGCGTTTCAGCATTAGTCGGAGGTATCAGTGCTGCACTTACACAGATGGTGGCAGGACTGACAATAGGGAGGAAGAAATATGCTGAGGTAGATGCTGAAATGAGGGCTTTAGTCGATAAGGTTGATGCCATTCGTGCAGAGCTAGTAGCTGGAATTGATAGGGATAGTGAAGCATATGCTAGAGTCTCTGAAGCATATAAGTTGCCTAAAGAAACAGACTGGGAAAAAGGTACACGTTCTGAAGCTATTCAGGAGGCTACTAAGACTGCAGCTGCAGTACCAATGGAGGTAGCTAAGGTAGCTTTCGAGCTGATTCCCCTTATTGAGACTGTCGTGATGAAGGGAAATCAAAATGCTATCACTGATGGATGTATCGCAATGATGAGTTGTCGTTTGGCTGTTCTTGGTGCACTATTGAATGTTAGAATCAATCTTGGTGGTATTAAGGACGAAGCATTTGTTAAGCAATATGCTGATACATGTGATGAATTAGAGAAAGCTGTTGAGGAGGCTGAGAAGAAAATACTTTCACACACTTATAAGCAACTCTAAGGATATGAAAGTTACTAACATTAAACGAACCATAGAGGGGCCGATGACTTTTGTTATTGGCAAAGAGGATCTGCGGATTGATGAACTCGAAAAACTTTTAGCTACTCAGAATGTAAAGTATGAGTTAGCTCCAGAAGCTGTTGCTCGCATTGAGAAGTGTCGTAATTATCTCGATGAAAAAGTGGAACGTACAGACCATCCACTATATGGTATTACTACTGGTTTTGGCTCCCTTTGTAATATAAGTATTTCTATGGAGGATCTAACGACTCTTCAGGAGAACTTAGTTAAGAGCCATGCTTGTAGCTATGGAGAGCTTGTCCCAGAGCCAGTTGTTAAGCTGATGTTGATCCTTAAGGCACATGCTCTATCCTTAGGACATAGCGGGGTACAGGTTTGTACCGTTGAGCGTATTGTAGATATGCTCAATAATGACATTCTTCCAGTCGTTTTTGATAAGGGTTCCCTTGGTGCTTCTGGCGACCTTGCTCCATTGGCAAATCTTTTCTTACCACTGATAGGAGAGGGTGAGGTGATTTATCATGGTGAGAGAATGAAGTCATCTGATGCCTACCGTAATGCAGGCCTAGAGACTGTTACGCTTAAGAGCAAAGAAGGACTAGCACTATTGAATGGTACTCAGTTTATGAGTGCTCATGGCGTGTATGCTCTCATTTTAGGACGACGTGCGATGCGTGCTGCTCTGGGTGTAGCAGCCATCTCATTAGAGTCATTTGATGGTCTTTCTGCACCATTCTATCATCGACTTCATGAAGTTCGTCCTCACGAGGGACAGCAGGTAGTCTCTGAAGTGATGCGTGATCTATTGAAGGGTAGCAAACTACAGGAAAAAGAAAAGTCACAGGTACAGGATCCTTATTCATTCCGTTGCATACCTCAAGTTATTGGTGCGAGCTATGATAGCTGGAAGTATGTAAGCTCTGTAGTAGAGCGTGAAATTAACTCTGTTACTGATAATCCAACGATCTTCCCTGAGGAGGATGTTATCGTCAGTGGTGGAAACTTCCACGGGCAGCCTCTAGCACTTGTGTATGACTTCTTAGCTATAGCGATGGCTGAGATTGGGAATATCTCAGAGCGTCGTACAGCACAGCTAATTCTTGGCCTTCATGACCTGCCAGAGTTTTTGGTGGCTCGCCCAGGCTTGAATAGTGGTTTCATGATCCCTCAATATGCTGCAGCTGCTATGGTTAGCCGTAATAAAATGTATTGCTTCTCGGCTGCTAGTGACAGTATAGTGAGCTCTAATGGCCAAGAAGACCATGTGTCAATGGGTGCTAATGCCGCCACTAAGTTATTACCTCTTCTGGATAACTTATTTGCTATTCTTGGTATCGAGTTGATGAATGGTGCTCAAGCATTGGCACTACGTGGAGGTGAAGAATTGACCTCTGCATCATTGCAGAAGTTATATAAGGACTTCCGTACTGTAGTACCAAAGGTTGAGGATGATGTAGTGATGTATACATTGATTGATGCCGCAGCTCAGTTTGTGTACGACTACGATTTTAAGTCATTATGATCGTATATAGATAAAGGTTATTGAGTAGAAATAGGGTCGTGATCCTATTTCTACTCAATCGTTTATATCCTATAGGTAGGTAAAGGAATCTTAAAAGAAGAAATATTTCATCAAATAATTTGTATCTTTGTCTATCAAGTAAGAAAGATTTTTTTATGTAAATCGAGGTTAGGAATTATTATGGAAATTATTAGTATTCAAGGTCGTGAGATTATTGACTCACGAGGAAATCCAACAGTAGAAGTGGATGTAGCACTCGCATGTGGTGCTTTTGGTAGAGCAGCTGTTCCAAGTGGAGCCTCTACAGGTGTAAATGAAGCGCTTGAACTCCGAGATGGAGACAAAGGTCGCTTTGGTGGTAAAGGTGTTCTCAAGGCTGTTGAGAATATCAATACTGTGATTGCTCCGGCTCTTTTAGGCGAGGATGCCAGTAATCAACGTCGTATCGATCAATTAATGCTTGATATGGACGGAACAAAGACTAAGAGCAATTTAGGAGCTAATGCTATGCTTGGGGTCTCATTGGCTGTGGCTAAGGCTGCTGCAGATGCACTTGGGATGCCTCTTTATCGTTATATCGGTGGTACAAATGCACGTGTATTGCCAGTCCCAATGATGAATATCATCAACGGTGGCTCTCACTCTGATGCACCTATTGCATTCCAAGAGTTTATGGTTCGTCCTATTGGAGCTAAGAATATACGCCAAGCTATTCAGATGGGGGCTGAGATTTTCCACGAACTTAAGAGTGTACTACATGATAGGAACTTAACAACAGCCGTTGGTGACGAAGGTGGTTTTGCTCCTTCTTTAGATGGTACAGAAGATGCTCTTAATTGTATCTTAGAGGCTATTAAGCGTGCTGGATACAAAGCAGGAGAGCAAGTTACTATCGCTCTAGACTGTGCAGCAAGTGAGTTCTATTCTGATGGTACATATGATTATACTAAGTTTGAGGGAGAGACTGGTGCTAAGCGTAATCGTGAAGAGCAAGTCGCTTACCTAACAGAGTTGATCAATAAGTTCCCTATTGATTCTATTGAGGATGGAATGTCTGAGGACGATTGGGACGGTTGGAGAATGCTTACTGAAGCTATTGGTGATAAGTGCCAATTAGTAGGTGATGACCTATTCGTTACTAATGTAGAGTTCTTGAGAAAAGGTATTGTACAGAAGAGTGCCAATTCTATCTTGATTAAAGTCAATCAGATCGGTACACTTACTGAAACTCTAGATGCTATTGAGATGGCTCAGCGTCATGGATTCACTACTATCACTAGCCACCGTTCAGGTGAGACAGAGGATACCACTATTGCTGATATTGCTGTGGCTACCAATTCAGGTCAGATCAAGACTGGATCTATGAGCCGTTCAGATCGTATGGCTAAGTACAATCAATTGATTCGTATTGAAGAGGAGCTTGGTGACATCGCATGCTATGGATATGAGAAGTTAATCTAAGTTTAGACTTAGATATGAAAATAGAGGGCTTACCGTTATCGGTAAGCCCTCTATTTTTTTTGATCTGTTATAAATCTAATCTATAGATTATAGAGATGTTAGTTCTTCCAACTTGCTCTTGACATCGTTAACGTCGTGAGTACGTACTAGGATCTCACCTTCTGGAGAGAATAGGATGAAAGTAGGAACACCAGCTACGCCATAAACAGTAGCACCAGTGCTTTCTGTATCGATGATGTTTGCCCATGTGATACCGTGCTCTTCCACTGCCTTAGTGTAGTCTGCTACCTTATCCCATGTTGCGATACTTACAGTTACTAGACCCTTAGAAGAGAAGTTCTTATCAAGTTCTTTAAGAGTAGGCATTGAAGCCTTGCAAGGACCACACCAAGAAGCAAAGAAGTCTACAAGAAGGTACTTACCCTCTTCACGGAAGCTACTTAGAGCTACTGTTTCACCCTCACCATTTACCATGTCAAAGTCAACGAATGATGCACCGACTTTTGTCTTTTCAGCTGAGATAGCCTTTTCGTATTGCTCTTTGATAGGAGCATTATTTTTGATAAGGTCACCTGCTGATTCATAAGCTGCCATCATCTCAGCATTAGATTCGAATTGGATTTGACGGAAAGCTTGTAGCCCCACGAAGTTGTCCTTGTTTTCTTCGAAATAACGCTTTGCAATTTCGTTAGCCTTAGTTACATATTCGTTTTGGATAGCTTCAATTTCAGCAATCTTCTCATTTTCAAGTTCTGGGTTTTCCTTGATTTCAGAAACGACATTTTGGTAACGATTGTAGATAGGGTCTAATGATTCCTTTAGCTCATCTTGCATCGCAACCACCTTACCGTAAAGGCTATTCTCTGGTGAGCTAACGCATTTTAGAGTAGGAGTAGCACCCTCTTCTTCTGTTACCATGTCAAACTTAAACTCACCATTTTCCTTAACGAAAGTGATAGGTTGTCCGCCAATGGTCATTGTATATGCCTTGTCAAGGGCTACCTCGTCAGTGTAACTAACAGTTCCGTTAGTAATCATCACAGAGTCCACTACCTCTCTTGCATCGTCGTAGATGTAAGCATATTGACCCTCTAACTCAGCAGGAAGGTTTGTTGCTGTTAATTTAAATTCTTCTTTACTTCCCTTACATCCTGCCAATGCTATGGCTAAGATGGAAGCAAATAATACAATTTTCTTCATAATGTTCTTTTTCTTTATTCTTATTGATAAATAGTTCGCTTGTCGTGTGAGACTTTAAAAAATGCTCAAACACTTTTAAATCACAACAAAGTTATATAAATAAATGGAATAATCACGAAAAATATACTGAAAATCATTACATTCGCAATGTAATAAATGAATTAGTATGGGAACAAGAGCTTTTAGGAAGTTAAAAAATACAGATGATCCAGTAAAACTTTTCGAAGAACTATTAAATTGCAAGCACGGTCTAGACCAAGTAGAACTAGGTCGCCTGAAGCAAATTCTTACTAATAGTTCAGTGCTTTATTGTGACAGCCACGGAATGAATTATGCTGTACGTTCACTTCTTACGGCGATTGCCGTCTGTGATGAGGTCGGATTGTCTGGCTCTAGTGTTAGTGCTGTGTTGGTTCTGTATCCAGTCCAAGAGGGTGACTACTCCATTGACGAGGTGTCAAGGGAGTTTGGCGAAGATACGGCTAGGTTGGTCGGATTGTTATTGAAGGTTTCGGAGCTGTATGATAAGAACTTAGTTGTCAATAGCGATAATTTCAGTCCCTTCTTATTAAGCTTTGCTGAAGATGTTCGTGTTATCCTGATCCTTATTGCTCAGAGGCTTACCCAACTACGTTTGGCAGGCACGTTTTTAACAGAGGATGAGCAGTTTAAGCTTTCTGCTGAGGCTTCCTTTCTCTATGGTCCCCTTGCTCATCGTCTTGGGTTATACAATATCATGAGCGAGATGGATGACTTGGCTCTAAAGTACACGGACAGAGAGACCTTTAATTACATAAAAAATAAACTAAGTGAGACAAAAGTAAAAAGAGATGCTTATATTGCTAAGTTTATAGAACCCATCAAGAAGCAGTTAGAAGAGGTTGGCCTAACCTTTGAGATAAAGGGTCGGACCAAGTCTATTTCATCTATTCGTAATAAGCTCAAGAAACAAAATATAGAGTTTGAGGCGATCTATGACCTCTTTGCTATCCGTATTGTGATAGATGCACCAGCAGAGGAAGAGAGGAGTCAGTGCTGGCGTGCCTATTCAGTTATTACCGATATGTATCAGCCTAATCCTAAACGTCTAAAAGATTGGATCTCAGTTCCTAAGAGCAATGGATATGAGAGCTTGCACATTACAGTTATGGGGCCTGATAATAGGTGGGTGGAAGTCCAGATCAGGACCCAAAGAATGGATGAAATAGCGGAAAGAGGATTGGCCGCTCACTGGAAATATAAGGGGGTCAAAAGTGAAGCTGCTCTGGATGACTTCATGACGAGTGTTCGGACAGCTTTAGAGCAACATCACGATCAGAAAGAAGATGTCATAAAGGACTTCAAACTTAATCTTTACGATGAAGAGATTTACGTCTTTACTCCCAAGGGGGATTTGATCAAGTTACCCAAGGGAGCGTCTGTTCTAGATTTTGCATTCGCTATCCATAGCAAAGTAGGAGCCAAGACGGTATCCGCTATTGTGGATGGTAAAAATGTCTCCATTCGCCACATATTGCAGAATGGAGATACTGTCACTGTGAATACTTCAAACAGTCAATCCCCAAAGCGTGATTGGCTTAAATTTGTCGTCACTAGTAAAGCGAGGGCTAAGATTAAGCAGGATTTAAGAGCAGAGTCAGATAGGGTTGTAGAGCTTGCGAAAGAAGAGCTCCAACGCCGACTACGTAATCGAAAGTTGGAGTTGGATGATGCCCTATTGACAAAGCTATATAAGAAAAGAGGATATAAGGCGGCGACCTCTTTCTACGAAGCGATAGGGAATGAAAAGATAGATCTAAATGCTTTCCTAGATGAATATAAGCAAGAGCTTGACCAAAAGGATTCAGAGTGCATGGTCAAGCATAGTGCTGAAAGTTTTGTCACAACTACCGAGCATCAGGAGTTAGCCCAAGAGGAGGATGTCCTTATCATCGATGAGAAGATGACAGGTATCGATTTTCAGAGGGCAAAGTGTTGTAATCCAATTTATGGAGATAAGGTTTTTGCTTTTGCCTCTCAAAATGGATTGAAGTTGCATCGGATGGATTGTCCAAATGCTCCAGATCTCTTTATGCGTTTCGGATATAGGGTATTAAAGGCAGAATGGAAAGGGAGTGATGAATCAGGTCATGAGATCACTATTAAAGCCATTGGGAATGACGATCTTTCTGTGGTTCAGCAGATCATCAGACATATTAAGGACGAAAAGGGGTTGGCCCTTAGAAGCTATAATATAGAGTCTCATGATGGTTTATTCCAAGGTTACTTCTACCTGAATATTCGTGATGCTAAGGGGCTTAATAAGCTTCTAAATACCATGAGGGGGATAAAGGGAGTAAAGTCTATTAATCGACTTTGATCCACTGAGAGAGACGATTGGTTACGTGTGGTCTGTGTGTGCTTTAGCCAGTGCATTGGCTGGAAACAGGGTATGGCTAAGATAGTTGTACTCCTGAAGAAAGAGCGGACTAAAGTATCCCATTTTGGAGAGTTCATCTATTTCAAATGGAGTGTAGAAGCGTCCTCTAATAGTTAGCTTAATGGCACCACTTTTGGGGCGTATGTTGATGACATATAGATGCACTTCTCTACTTCCATGTTCGTCCTCTAGTTTGTATTTCAAAAGGTACCTTGGAGGTATCTTGCTTTTTAGCTGGCTGTTCTTTATAGCTCTTGATAGTGCTTGGTCTGATGTTTCACCTGGGTGGATGCATGAGGTTAATGGTTGGTCGTTTTTTTTGCAACAGTTACACTCTGCGTCAGCATCGATTTGATCCCTATCCATAAAGCATCCAGTATAGGGCTGTGTCGTTAGCCAGATTTGGTCATCTTTTACGATGGCCATACGTACTAGAGCACTATTTTCAGGGCATGAAAAATGCTGTATTCTACCTTGACTCTTGCGTATATACCAAGTTGAAATCCCCCCTATGATAATGATTAGCCCGATAGGAACCCAAGCGTTAGTTAAATCATCATGCTGATATCCAAATAACCCCATTAGTATATATGATAGTAGATACAAGAGGGAGGTGTGCATGGAGAGTGCTGATGAGACAGCGATGGGCATATACTGAGGAATTCCCATTTGGCTGAGGTATAAATTCAAGCCCCAACGCCATCCTGATGAAAGAAAAATAGCTGTTAGTGTCCATATCGTATGATACTCCGGTATCATTACATAGCTAAGGAGTGTGCTCCCAAGTAATATCAGATTGACTGCGTATGACCGAACTCTCCAAAGGTTGTTCCCCTGATGTATGTAGGTGATGAAAAGGATTATCGCAATAGCATATAGCCCAATTGCAATGAATAACGATGGTTGGATGATTGATAGAGCTAACGGGAGCGTAAACATCAACCATAACAATAGGGGACTAGGTAATTTTATTTCTTTTTCATCTTTCATAATTGTTAAACAAGTTATTTATACAATTGGTTTAGATTCTTCTTCTCTTTAGACTCTATGTAATGGACATCTCATTCCATTACTCAGCGTCATCTATTTTTCTGGTGCCTCTTTTTAGTATGTTTATCCGCAAATAATATCAATTTTTAGTGTTTTTATTTGGTGGAGTCAAAAACTATAAATACATTTGCGGTGTGTTAGTTGAGTAGTACACAATAATAGTAGATGTTTTATAATATATAAAGGAGGATTTATGATTGATGCAAAGCATGTGAGTTATAGTTACTCATGGAGGAAAGATTTATTTACTGATCTTACTTTTCAAGTAGGTGTTGGGCGAATAACAGGCTTATTAGGTCTGAACGGCGAGGGGAAGACAACGCTCCTAAAGCTTCTTGCAGGGCAGCTGCTGTACAAAAGGGGGCAAATAGAGGTGCTTGGAGATGACCCTAAGAGGAGAAAGGTGAGCTTTCTGAGCTCAGTTTTTTATCTACCAGAGGTGATAAGGTTACCAAAGAGGGTATCGGTTAGGACATTTTACGACACGATGAAGGTTTTCTACCCTACGTTTTCTCAAGAGATAGCAGATGAGGCCTTACGTGAATTTGAGATTGACTATGGTATGCCGATGAGTACTGGATCACAGGGGCAGCAGAAAAAGATGATGTTGGCTTTTGCTCTTGCATTACGAGTGCCAGTTCTGTTACTTGATGAGCCAACCAACGGGTTGGATATTCCTGCAAAAAGCGTTTTTAGAAAGTTGATTGCTAAGCACATCACAGAGGAACAGACGGTCATTATCAGTACTCACCAAGTGCGTGATTTGGAGCAGATTATCGACTATGTAATGGTGCTTCAGGATAATCAAATCTTATTGAATGAGAGCTTGGGAGATCTTACAGATCGGTTTGTGATACGTTCCCTCGGTGAGGGCGGTATGCCGCTATATGAGGAGGCTTCGCCAAGTGGTAGAATAGGGCTATTTGCAAGAAATGAAGGAGATGACTACAACTTCTCTACTGAGATTTTCTTCAATGGATTACTGAAAAATCAAGAGGCAGTACTTCGCACCCTTAAAAGTGTAGAAGCTAGGACTACAATATGATGTTGAAAAGTATGAGAAGTATTAATCGATTTTCATTTTCACGGTCGTTACGATTGGTGGGTATGGACCTTCGTATGAGTTATCAGAAATTACTGATATTTTCAGGAGCCCTTTTTGCCGTAATGGTCGTTTTTCCGATGATAACGGGATATTCAAAAATTAATTATGAACTTAGAGAAGATGCTGGTAGTATTTTCATACCAATATTCTTAGGAGTGATGGTGGCGTATCTCTTTTATTTTCACTACATGATGAACAAAAGGATTCGCGAGTCTGATACGATAGCATATTCATCAATACCGAGTTCTACAGAGGAGCGCTTTCTTTCTATTCTGATATTGGGTGGCATCTACTTCTTCTTGGCTTGGGTTGTAGCTCAGATCTCTATGTCTAGTCTCATACTGATCAACCCTACTAATATATCTGCCAAGACTTCGTTTCTGGTAAAAGAAGATTTTATTAGTGTCGTTGGTGGGACAGCTTTTTATAGCCCTAAGGTATTTTTTATAGCAATATCTCATTTGCCATTGTTGGTCTTGTTCTTAATTTATATTTTGTACTTTGCTATCTCTCAGAAGTCGTTATGGGGATGGAGTTCAACCACATGGTGGGAAAAGATTGTCGTCATTGGTCTAGTGGTATTTGTTTCTTTTACCTTAACGCGTGAATCACAGGACTTAAAACCTGTATATGAGGTGGTGTACTGGGTGATTGCTGTAGCTTTGTTTGTCGCTAGTTACTTTAGACTTAAATTTATAGAGCAGCTATGAAGCCATCACTTATTAGTCTAACGCCTAATGGTATTATCTGTAACAATATATGTCCTGGGCGTCCGTTCGTTGCTATCCTTGCTTTGGATCAGCCTATGGCTCAACTAGATATTAAGCTCTAGTTGTAACTTATTTAGAAATGAACATATTATGAATAGTATAAATTATTTTTCTTTCCGACGTCTGTTTCAGTTGGTTGGAATGGAATTAAAGATCAGATATAAGTCAATACTTCTCTTTTCTGGGATAATACTTGGACTCTTCCTCGGTTTTTCACTCTTGGATGGTTATGTTAATCGCGAGTATCAGTCGGGAGATTATGTGATGATGTTTGACATGATCTTCACCCTAGTCATGCTTTCCTTTGTGTTTTATTTTGCCCATACGATGAATAGGCGGATTAGGAGTTCAGATACTCTCGCCTATAGTGCGATCCCAGCTTCTGTAGAGGAGAAGTTTATCTCAATCATATCTTTGGGAATCATTCACTTTCTCTTAGCATGGTGTGTAGCACAACTTGCTATGTGGGGATTGATTATGATAAACCCTACGGTAAAGGTGGCACTAGAAAGCCAGATCATTGAAGGTGCTCAGATTGTTGATTTCCATAAGAATGGATTGTTCTTTTACTATGATCCAATCATTTTTCTAAAGATTATTAATCAAGGGCTCATTTGGCTTATCTTGACGGCAATGCTGTATGGTATAGTTTGCAGTAAGGCCGCGTTTGGCTTTAGCGCTACTTCGTGGATAGACAAATTGATTATCCTATCTGCATATATATTTGCAGTTGCTCCTATTCATTTATGGGGGACAAACTATATGGTGCTAAAGTATTATCCAATTTTTTCATGGGTGATGTCAATAGGATTATTGATAGCAAGTTACTTAAGACTTCGTAAGATAGAGCAGTTATGATAAAAGACCAATCAATATTTATTCAGATTGCAGAGACGATTAAGGATCGTATCCTTTCAGGTGACTATGTCGCGGATGGGCGGATACCTTCTGTAAGAGATATCGCTGTGGAAATGGAAGTCAATCCGAATACAGTGATGAAGGCTTTTGATGTGCTTCAGCGTGGTGACTTAATATATAATAAGAGAGGGATGGGGTATTTCGTAGCTCCGGATGCATTCACTACGATTAAGAAGGCTCGGAAAAAGAGGCTGATGGATGAGGTACTCCCGACGATCTTAGATGAGATGGAGCTAATTGGCGTTAGTCTAGATGAGTTGGTGGCTGCGTTTGAAGAACGTAAAGCAAAAAGATAATGAGAGAGTCGGCTGCTGAACCATACTCTAATGTAAGTTCTAGTCTAAAATGTGAGTTTCAGCTTGCCGTCATCTCATGATCATGTGAATGGGGCTTTATACAATAGATAAAAGGTCCTTGTGATATAATTACTTTTTATACATTTATAGTTTCTTTTTGAGAGGTGGGTAGAGATCTTGTGCCTTCATGGTAGCTGATCTCTACCCTTTTTTTGCTGCATAAGTTGACTTAGTAGCAGTCGTTATTCGAATCCTTTATTTACTTCACTATTTGTTCTTCTTACTGATATATCGGTTGATTAATGGTTGGAGGCTTGAAATATTTCTAGGATCGTAGGCTATATTGTATTCTTTTTTTTGAGTGGGTAGGAGAAGGCAACTATGATGATTAGACCCCCTATTAGGCGTATTCAAAGACATTATATATGTCCCATGATTTTTCTCTATAGGAACGATATTTTCTTTCTATAGGAAGAATAATTGTTTCCTATAGGAAGAATTTCCTTCAGATGTTTGGATTTCTATGTAGGGATTGATACAAAAAACTTCACTCTTTGAGTGCGAGGATTGGGCAGATCCTAACATTTTTAAAATGAGGTGATTATCAGTATCATAAAGAGTAGGGACCATTTCTTTATAGCTGTGAAAATTTATTGGCGAAGAAAAAATCATTTTTTTTCTTGAAAATATTTGGCAGAATAAAATTTTGTTGTTACCTTTGCATCACGTTTGAAGGTAAGTGATTTCAAATCAAAAAGTATCGGGGTGTAGCGTAGTCCGGTTAGCGCACCTGGTTTGGGACCAGGGGGTCGTGAGTTCGAATCCCACCACCCCGACTTGATAGAGAGCTGAGTAGTTTTAATGACTATTCAGCTTTTTATTTTATATGAAATGATTATCTTTGCCGAAATAAATCAGCCAGCACCTATTTTGGAAGCATAAATCAATCACCTTTGCTATCCATATAGGAGTGTTGCTGATAAAATGGCTTTATAGGGGCTCTATTTTGTGTGAGCTCTATTGATAGTCAAATAAGTATTAATGATCGTGTGCTTGTCTAACCACGTAAAAAACAAGAATAATGAAACAAAAAGTATCTGTGCCCTTCATGATTTTGGGCATAATCTTTGTGGTCTGTCTGATCACAGCCAATCTTCTTGAGACTAAGCTTATTAAGTTGGGTCCTATTGATGTCACAGCTGGCTTGCTCGTGTTTCCAATCTCTTATATCATCAATGACTGTATTGCTGAGGTGTGGGGATTTAAGAAAACGCGCTTGGTTATTTGGTGTGGCTTTGCGATGAATTTCTTTGTTGTCCTCATGGGGTTCATCGCGGTTCAGATCCCAGCTGCTAGCTTTTGGGATGGAGCGGAGCATTTTAATTTTGTTTTTAATTTTGCCCCGCGTATCACTCTTGCTAGCCTTCTCGCTTTTCTAGCTGGCTCATTTCTTAATGCTTATGTTATGAGTAAGATGAAGTTGATGCATGGTGAGAAGCACTTTTCACTTCGTGCAATTCTCTCCACAATTGTTGGGGAGAGTGCTGATTCGTTGGTCTTCTTTCCCATCGCCTTTTGGGGGATTATTAGTAATGCAGAGTTATTAAAGCTTATGCTGGTGCAGGTGTGCTTGAAGACCGTGTATGAGATTATCATCCTTCCGGTGACTAAAAGACTGGTGAAAAGGCTTAAATCTATAGAGGGGAGTACTTATGATGAGAATATTTCGTATGATTTTTGGAACGTTACAGATATTGAATAAATGAGCAAAATTAAAAATCCTGAAGAGACCCTTACCTTACTAGGGGGAGCAACTAATTACCCAACGACTTATGCTCCAGAAGTATTGGAATCCTTTGATAATACTCATCCAGATAGAGATTACTGGGTGACATTTAATTGTCCTGAGTTTACCAGTCTCTGTCCTATCACTCATCAGCCAGACTTTGCTGAGATTGTCATCTCTTATATTCCCGATGTGAAGATGGTTGAGAGTAAGAGTCTCAAACTGTATCTATTCAGTTTTAGAAATCATGGGGCTTTTCATGAAAACTGTACTAATGTCATTCTTGATGATCTCGTGAAGCTGATGAATCCGAGATATATCGAAGTGACTGGACTCTTTACGGCTAGGGGTGGTATCTCTATTCATCCCTATGTCAATTGGGGGCAGCCGGGTACCAGGTATGAGGACCTGGCGTTGCAAAGGTTATCAGCGTATAAGTCTAGATAAAATAGAAATAGGGCTAAACTGAATTTCAGTTTAGCCCTATTTCTATTTCAATATTAAGGGTATATCAAATACCTCCAAAGTAAACCATCAGTCCACCTACGATAATGTAGAATAGGGCGTATGGTAATGCAGACTTGAGGATTTCACCATCCTTACCTTCCATATTACATGAAGCTGTAGCGATAGCGATACTTTGTGGAGAGATAATCTTACCACCAGTAGCACCTGTAGTGTTCGCTGCTACGAGCCAGTTGGTATCGGCATAGCCGAGCTGGCCAGATACATTCGCTTGTAGTTTACCAAATAGGATATTAGATGAGGTATCACTACCTGTAACGAAAGTACCAATAGCACCAATCAATGGAGCAAATATAGGGTAATACTGTCCTGTAAGGGCTACGAGGGCACTACCAATCTCATTAATCATCCCTGCGTAGTTCATCACACTGGCAATGGTCACCAAGCTAAGAATAGTGATCACCGTATTCTTGAGGTTGATGACTGTGCGACCAAGTATTTGCATCAGCTTACCAAAGCTGAGCCCTTGGATCATACCACCGATAATTGTTCCTAAGAAGAGCATTAGTCCAGCATTAGATAACCATCCGAATGCGAAGTAATGTCCATCGGAATAGATCGGCAGGTGTACTTTGCTGACTAAATGAGTTTTAAGGAATCCACTGATAGCTGGAACCAAAGGACTTGCTAGTATAATAAAGACGAGAATAAAGAGGTAGACACTCCATGCCTTGAAGGCTCTGCTGAAGGATAACTTCTCAGTAGCCTCCACGCTCTTCTTTTCTTTCTTAGTAAAGAGTTTTGCCCAAATAATAATTCCTATGATAGAGGCTATTGCTCCTAAGATGGCTGGAGTCTCAGCACCTAAGTTCTTTGCTGCTAGATATTGTACCGCAAAGGAGATTGCCCCCACCCATAAGGCTAAGAAGATGTTCTTAACAATGGCTGACTTAGACCTATCTGTTAGTGTCAGGATGATGAAAGGCAGTATGAATAGAAGCGGAGAGAGCTGCAAGACGACCTTGGAACTGATGTCACAGATCATCTCTTGGCTAGCTACACCTGTGGTCGAAGCCTCATTGGCAAGGGTGATCACAGGGACACCTACTGCTCCAAATCCTGTAGGAACACTATTGGCAATCAGAGATACTAGTGCTGAAAACCCTGGCTTAAAGCCTAGTGAGATCAGTATCGCGGCAGGAATGGCTACAGCTGTTCCAAAACCAGCCATCCCCTCTAGTAAACCACCAAAGCCCCATACCATAAGGAGTACCATCACTCCTTTGTCATCTGTAAGCGAGGTGAATTGTTTTTTGATTACCTCAATCTCCTTACTCTCAAGCAATACATTATAGCTGAATATCGCCATGAGAATAATGATTAAGATTGGGAATACCGCTTTTAATATCCCTTCAATAATAGAATACCAGACCATGCCCTGAATGTACTTCTCAGGAGCAAAGCCCATGATTTCTGGTAGGAAGAAGGCTATAAGAATGGTTACAATAAGTGTTATGAAAGCACTTTTGTGTCCTGCCATCTTAAAGCCGAGCATCAAGACGAATAGGAGTACGATAGGGAGTAAAGCGACTAACGCATTCATATCAATTAAATTTATTGAGTTGTAATACCCGTTAAACAATCAACATAATACACTCCTTGGGACCGTGTGCTCCCTTTACTAGAGCCTGCTCAATATCCGCAGTCTTAGATGGACCTCCAATGAATCCTCGGAATTCACAAGTGTGCTCCGCAGGCATCCTTTCGTAGGCCTCATGCATGGTATCTACCAAATTGTTCTTATCCACGATGATAAGGATTGACTCTGATATGAAGTAGATAGCACGGTGTTTGAAGGCTTGCTCATAATAGACTGCTCCATTTTCACAAACACCAAAGACACTCTTGCACACGACTAGGTCTGTGCCATTAAGATCCGCAGGCTTTTCGGCATCATCAGGATTGAATGTGGCACATTCTATCTCTGGTAGGTTAGATGCAATGGATTTGGCATCAGGGAAGAGACGAAGGATAGCTTCATTAATAGACTCTCCCTCGAGGAGCATTTCGGCACGGCCACCACTATTATTACAGGTATCAAAGAATGCCTGTACTTTGTCATCATAGTGGTCGTGTGTGAGATTTATCTCAGGCTTTGGAAATACCTCCTTGGTATTTCTCTTAAGGCTAGCAATAATTTCAGCTTTGCTCTGATTATATTCTTTCATAATATAAATGATTCCTTGGATCGTTATTTATTATTTTTGTGAGTGCGTTTCCACCATGAATTAAATGACTCATTGGCAAATCGAGGTAGCTCTCGATCCTGCCCCCACTTATTCAACCCATTGTATAGAAGGAATCTAGGGGCGTGGTTAGCCATTGGTGCCATTTTTAGAGCACTATTAAATAGCTTAGGCTTCTCCATGATGAATTTCATACCGTCGCTCATTGTCTTCTTCTCTTGATTAGCTACACCGAGATCGTGGAGCTTTTGACGCCAAACGTAGATTTGCTCCCCAAGATCCACCATCACTGGGCATACGTAAGAGCATGAGAAACAAAGTGTACATCCAGAAACGTTGCCTGAGAACTTGCGTGGATCCTTAAGCATCCCAAGATTAATTCCAATAGGACCAGGGATGAAGTATGAATATGAGTATCCACCACTACGACGATATACAGGGCAGGTGTTCATACAAGCACCACAACGAATACAGTTTAGAGTCTTGCGGTGTTGTTCCATACCTAATATCTCACTCCTACCATTATCAACCAAGATAAAGTGTTGTTCCCCACCTTCGTGAGGTCTGCCAAAGTGAGATGTATAGGTCGTGATAGGTTGTCCAGTAGCACTACGAGCTAGCAGACGTGTAAAGACGCCTACACTTTCACGGCTTGGTACTAACTTATCGATACCAAAAGCGGTGATATTAATATTCTGGCAGCTCATACCCATATCGGCATTACCCTCATTAGTGCAGACTACAACTTCCCCAGTCTCTGCAATCGCAAAGTTAGCACCAGTCATGCCAGCATCTGCATTCAAGAAGTCCTGACGAAGAGCCTTCCTAGCTTGATGAGTTAGGTATGTAGGATCATAATTATTCTCCTCTGTACCCAACTTCTCCTCAAAGAGTTTCCCAACTCTTTCTCGCTTGATGTGGATCGCAGGTAATACAATATGGCTAGGCTTAGCATCCATCAGTTGGAGGATACGCTCCCCTAAGTCTGTCTCGATTACATCAATACCATGATTAATCAAGTGCTCATTGAGCTCACATTCTTCACTAAGCATTGACTTACTCTTAACCAACTTCTTAGCTCCATGCTCCTTTAGGATGTTTTCGATAATCTCACGATACTCTTTTGCATCCTTAGCGAAGTGCACATAGCAGCCATTTGCTTTGGCGTTCTTCTCGAACTCCTCAATCAACTCTGGCAAGTGTGATGTGCTATATAACTTTATATCTCTTGCTGTATGGCGAAGGTCTTCCCATTCTGGGATATTGTGACTAAGCTTGTCACGTTTTTGTCTAACCATCCAGAGTGTCTCATCGTGCCAAACAGCGTTGTTTCTATCTTCTTGAAAGGCTTTTGCTGCCCTACTATGTGATGTTCTGCTCATATCTTCTGACCTGTTAGAATTTCTAGGAAATGAATTGTTTGGATAGGAAGTTTCTCTCTATCAATAACCCCCTGCATATGCATGAGGCATGAAGAGTCAGCACCCGTAATAAACTCTGCTCCTGTATGCATGTGGTCACCTATCTTGTCACGTCCCATACATGCGGAAATCTCAGGCTCTTCAACTGAATAAAGTCCGCCGAAGCCACAGCACTCATCGATGCGAGTAGGCTCAAACACAGTTATTTCTGGGACTCTCTCTAGAAGAGATCTGATTTTATTGAAATAAGGGACGGTTAGTTCGCTAGCCGCTGATAATCCTAGCTCTCGGACGCCGTGGCAACTATTGTGTACACTTACCTTGTGAGGGAATGGTGTAGGAAAGCTTTCGGGCTTAACGATGTCGTAGAGAAATTCAGTGATGTCATAGAGGGATTTCTCAGTTTTGCACTCATGGTTTAAGAGACGACTATAGTTTTCTCTAACAAAAGCCACACAACTGGCTGATGGCCCAACCACATATTCGTAGTCACTAAAAAGATCTTCGAATCGTTCGGCAAGCTTTCTTGAGTCCTGTTCGTATCCACCATTTGCCATTGGTTGACCGCAACATGTTTGATCTAATGGATATTCAACGTCGTACCCAAAGCTCTTAAGTAGTTCGTAACACGCTATTCCTACATTTGGATAGACTGCATTGATGTAGCATGGGATAAAGAGTCCTATCTTCATACGCATTAAGTTGTTTAAATAATATAATAAAGTATCACAAAGGGTTGTAATTCTTAAGTCGAAAAAATAACCTGTTCATAATTGTAATGGTCAAATGTACATTTTTTTGACGTTATTTCAAATAAAACGAAGTGTTAATCGGTCGATTTGTTTTGTTTCTCTGGCTATTATACCGTTTCCAATCTATTTGTTATTTATTATTTAGCCATAGGTACACGGTGAGCATGTCGTCATTGTAGAAATTTTATGCTCTTTCTGGAGGTGATGCTTTGTTGTTATGTTTAGAGTGTGAAAAATATTTTTGTAGCTTTATTATAGCACATTGCTATAGCATCCATCGCATGGGTTGGATTATAAAGGAGTGTGATATGAGATGGGGATGTACTATTTAATGGTGATAATTTATAAACTTATTCCTATTTAAGTAAAGGATCGTGAGAGGCATAAAATTTTTTTGTGAACGAGGGCTCCTTTTCGCTAAGAATTTAATTATTTGAGTCGCTTGATTTGAGCCGTTAGTCATCGTTGAAGGTTTTGTTTTCTTTGTTTTGCACTGTGTGATATTGCAGATAAAGGTTCTTAGGTTCCTTGAAGAATAATAGAGGGGACTATTATTTCATTGATGCGATATCGATATCAATCTCAAACTTGTCGTTACTCATTATTTATAGTCTATTAAAAGTAAAAAAATGATATTGAGATTTGGACGTAACAAAATTATTGGTATCTTTGCAGAGCAATATTGCGAGATGGTGGTTGTAGCTCAGTTGGTAGAGCCCTGGATTGTGGTTCCAGTTGTCGCGGGTTCGAGTCCCGTCTTCCACCCTTATAGTAAAGAGCCTTGCTGTCTTATGTACGGTAAGGCTCTCTTGATATATAATGTTGCTCCACTTGGTATATATTGAATTATTTGGCTAATAATATGAATAGAGATAAAAAAAAGACCATTTCACAAGATAATCCCACTCCAGTGCAAGAGAGCTATCGGGCTCAGGTGAGTATGCCTGTGCTAGAGCTATTGATGGAGAAGTCATCACGTAATAGGACTGCAGCGAAGAAGTTGCTATCCTCTGGTCGTGTATCTCTGAATGGAAAGTCCGTCACAAATGCTCTGATGACAGCTGAGGTAGGGGCATCAATTACTGTTCACCGTGGGGCTCCACCATTACCCTTCAGTCACAGATTCCTCGAGATTATTTGGGAAAATGATGATTATATCGTGGTATATAAAAAAAGAGGGATGCCAACAGTCAATACAGCCCATAAGGACCGAGAGGAGACGGCATTATGGGTGCTTAGCCGTCACTATAAGATAACTAACCCGGATGCGAAGATCTTTATGATTAATCGTTTGGATCGTAGTACAGCCGGATTTATTGTTTTTGCAAAAAGTGTGGAAGCTAAGGAGTTGATGACTAAGTCCTGGAGTAAAAATGTCACGAAACAATTATTTGTTGCTTGTATTGAGGGAGAAGTAGAGGAGAAAAACTTTTTATTAACCACGTCGTCTAGTCAAGACTTTTCTGGGAAAGGGAAGGTGACTGTAGCTAAAATAAAAGTTGATAAAAGTAGTAGTAGGGGGATGATGCATATTGTCCAAGCTGATATGGTGGGAGCTAGGATTTTTTCACTTAGAAAGGTCTTTGGTGATAATAATTTTAGTATCTTTGGCGATGTTCGATCAAAGAGTAGCTTTATGACGGATAAGGATATTGCTTTGGAGCAAATTTCTCTAGAGTTTTCACTACCTAAAAGTGGACAGCAGATGAGCTTTGAAAGGGCATATCCAACACATTACTTTCAGTTGCTTAAGGAGGATAAATAAAGAGATCTGACGAGTAAATGTATGTGAGAAACCTAAATTGTTTTTTTTGAAACAAACAAACTAAATGTTGTTAATGATGAAAAGGAGTGAGAGACTAAGCCTAATGGCTCTTTTGTTGTTGTTAATTCCAATGTCAGTAATCAATGCTCAAATGATTACCGACGCTATCTCTTGGAAAACTACCCATTCTAATACAGAAGATGGAATTATAACAGTCAATTTTACCGCTAATCTAAAACCTGGATGGCACGTATATGGCACTGATATCCCAGCTGGTGGTCCAACCGCAACATCCATAGAGCTAGATGGAAGCAAGCATGTAGAGTTAATTGGGGACCTAGAAGCATCTAATAAGCCAGAGGAGGTATATGACCCCAATTTTGATATGACACTAAGGTGGCATAGTAATTCGGTTACCTTTACTCAAAAAGCTCAAGTAACAAATTCAGATAGCTTTGTCTTTTCTGGGGATGTTATCTTCATGATATGTGACAATACTACATGCTTACCACCTGATCGCTACGAATTTAAGATCACTCCTACTGACCTAGCAGTCTCCTTAAATGCTATATCTATGACTACTGAAAGTGGTGAAGATAGTGCTTCAGCAAGTGTAGATTCGGAGGGCTCTTCTGATGTGGTTGCTCCTGTAGAGTTATTTAATGGTGATATATGGAAGCCTGTGGTGGCTGAGCTAAAGGCTTATGGTGATGAAACACTCTCGGCGACAGATAAATCACACCTAATTACCTTTATTCTAGGAGTGTTAGGAGGGTTTATTGCTCTTTTAACGCCTTGTGTATGGCCAATGATCCCAATGACTGTAAGCTTCTTCCTTAAAAGAAGTAAGAGTCGTAAAGATGCTATTCGAGATGCTCTTACATATAGTGTTGGTATTGTTGTTATCTACGTTACTCTGGGATTGCTGATTACCGGTATCTTTGGAGCTAGTGCTCTGAATGACCTGGCGACCTCTGCGGTCTTTAACATCATATTCTTCCTGCTTTTAGTAGTATTTGCCATTAGCTTCTTCGGAGCATTTGAGATCGTGCTACCTCAAAGTTGGACCAATAAGATGGATTCAAAAGCAGAGAGTACAGGGGGGCTTTTGAGTATCTTCTTCATGGCCTTCACACTTGTGCTTGTCAGCTTTTCATGTACAGGTCCTATTATCGGAACTTTATTGGTGGAAGCCGGGACATCAGGTAGTCAATTAGGGCCAGCCATCGGTATGTTGGGATTTGCGTTAGCTCTTGCGCTACCATTTGGCTTATTTGCCATGTTCCCTAATGTCTTACAGAATTTACCTAAAAGCGGAGGGTGGCTCAATAGTGTAAAGGTGGTTCTTGGTTTCCTTGAATTAGCCCTTTCATTGAAGTTCCTTTCTGTTGCCGACTTGGCATACGGGTGGGGAATCTTAGACCGTGAAGTGTTTGTAAGCTTATGGATCATCATCTTCATCTTATTAGGTATGTATCTCCTAGGTAAGATTAGGATGCCACTTGATTCACCACTTCAGACTGTAGGGGTTACCCGCTTATTCCTATCTATTATTTCATTTGCCTTTGCTATATATATGATACCTGGGCTATGGGGTGCACCACTTAAGTCTATTAGTGCTTTTGCTCCACCTCTTTACACTCAGGACTTCAACCTATATGATGCTGAGGTGCATCCAAAGTTCCACGACTACGAAAGTGGTATGATGGCAGCTCGCAATGAAGGAAAGCCTGTATTGGTGGACTTCTCGGGTTATGGATGTGTCAACTGCCGTGAGATGGAGGCATCCGTATGGACTGATCCAAAGGTGAAGGATATCATAGACAACAAATTCATTTTGATTACAGTCATCGTCGATGATAAAACCAAGCTATCAGAAACTTTAGTAGTTACGGAAAATGGTAAGTCTCGTAAACTAAAGACAATCGGAGATAAATGGAGTTACTTCCAGAGAACTAAGTTCGGCTCTAACGCACAGCCATTCTACGTGATGCTTGATCCAAATGGATTGCCACTAGGGCCAAGCTATGGACATAATCTTAAAGTTCAGGATTATTTAGATTGGTTGAATGGTGGTCTTAATCAATTTGATAAAAATAAATGATTGTAGAAGATAATAAATACAAACCAAGTAGTCGTGCCGAAAAGCTTGAAGCTTTCGGCACGTTGCTTGATGTATTGGATGAGTTAAGGGTTAAATGCCCTTGGGATGCTAAGCAAACCAATGAGAGTCTACGCCCCAATACTATTGAGGAGGTTTATGAATTAAGTGAAGCTTTACTTAGTGGAGATCAGGCTAATGTCTCCAAGGAGTTGGGGGATGTCCTCCTACATATTGCTTTTTATGCTAAGATTGGAGAAGAGAATCAAGCATTCGATATTGCTGATGTATGTCAACGACTTACCGACAAACTGATCTTCCGTCATCCCCATGTTTTTGGCAACGTTTCTGTGAAAGATAGCCATGAGGTTGAGCAAAACTGGGAGCAGATTAAGCTGAAGGAAAAGGGCGGTAATAAGATGGTCTTGAGTGGCGTTCCTTGTGGGCTACCCTCATTAATCAAGGCTTATCGAGTTCAAGAGAAAGTAGCAAATGTAGGCTTTGATTGGGAGGAAAAGAGCGACGTCTGGGATAAAGTTTATGAGGAACTTGGTGAGCTTCGTGATGAAGTAGAGGGGGATTCATCTCAGGAACAGAAAGAAGGCGAAATGGGAGACTTCCTATTTAGTCTGATTAATATGGGACGCCTCTTTGGAATAGATCCCGATACTAGCTTGGAGAGAACCAATCAGAAGTTTATTCGTCGGTTCAATCACATCGAGATGAGAGCGAAAGAAGACGGGAAAGAGCTTAAGCAGATGACCTTGGCGGAGATGGAGATCTATTACAATGAAGCAAAGAGCTTAGAGAAAGACGACAATAAAGAGGAGGATCGCTAAATGTATATTTACAATATCACTATAAATGCACCAGGAAATATAGGGCGTGATGTGTTATACTTTATCCAGCATCGACTATTTCCAGAGTGGCAAGAGAGAGATGGTTGGGATAATGGGAGGTTACTAAGAATACCACAATCAATTGAAGATGGGGTGGCCATCGCTGTCCAATTTGAGTTGAAAGAAAGAGCGTTAGCAGATGAATTTGATATAGAGTCAGATGCTTGTGTTCAGCGTATCCGTCAAGCCTATGGGCAATATGTATTATTCTACCCTACTATTATGGAGGTGATAGCCTGACTGATATGGAAGACTCTATAATAAAAGCCGATGGCTATCATGTGCCGGTACTCCTCGAAGAGTCCTTAGAACAATTAATTACAAATCCAGATGGTATATATATCGATGCTACTTTTGGAGGCGGAGGACATTCTAGGGAAATTCTGAAACGTTTGAGCCCAGAAGGACATCTATTTGGCTTTGATAAGGATCCAGATGCTTTGGCAAATTGTGATATTTCAGATGAGCGCTTTACGTTTGTTCGAAGTGACTTTCGTTACCTTTCCTTTTTCATGAATTACTATGGAGTCAAGTCTGTGGATGGAATTTTGGCAGATCTTGGCTTATCCAGTCATCACCTTGATGATGAGGGTAGGGGCTTTTCTTTTCGTTTTGACGCACCAATAGATATGCGGATGAATAAGGCAGGTGGCACTACAGCTCAGGATTTGATAGAAAACTCTACTCAAGAAGACCTGTCAAGTATTTTAAAAGAATATGGGGAAATCAAGGGAGCATACCGGATTGCAGGATTGATGAAAGAGGCCTCTCAAAGGGGAGAGCTTAAGAGTATTCAAAATCTTCTTGATGCGATTGCCCCAGCTTCTCCACCGCATGACAAGAAGAATCTGTCTCGAATCTTTCAGGCTCTTCGTATAGCGGTAAATGACGAGATGGGATCACTTGAAGCGTTACTCCATCAAGGAGCTGATTTATTAGCTTCAGATGGAAGGTTCACTATCATTACTTATCACTCGCTAGAGGACCGTCCCGTCAAAAACTTCTTCAAGACTGGAAATCTCCAAGGTGAGCGTATTACAGACCATTTCGGAGTTTCACTTTCTCCACTAAAACCTTTGCGAAATAAACCAACCACTCCCACGGAAAGTGAATTGGAGAAAAATCCTCGCTCTCGTAGTGCTAAGCTACGTACTGCACTCAAACTCTAGTCGGATAATCATACAAAGCTACAAATACATAAGAAGGCTACTCAGCACGAGTAGCCTTCTTTTTTTTGAGCTTAGATGTAATAACCTATTTTACTTTGCTGGAGGAAAGAAGATTCCAGCAGGAAATCGAGAAAGGTTTTCCCATCTATTAAGTAATTTGCCCTTGTCGCCTGTCATATCAAAGCGATAAATGGTATTAGTCTTATAGTCTTGTCCAAAGCCTTTAAGAGTATTAAAGTAGACATGACCTGTAACGGGATGAACCTGAGCCGTGTTATATGTTACTTTGTGCTCTGGATTCAACTCCTCTTTGATATCTACCATCAGCTTAGAAGAGTTGGTACTGAAAATATGGCGATATATTTTTTGGCCAAGAGAACTATAGTAGATTGTATCTCCCTTTGCAGAAATTCCAGGAGCAGCTGCGAAGCTCATCTGTAGAAGTTTCCCTTCATATTCTTCTCCAATCATATTCTCTTGAACGACTTCGTAAGACTCAGTATTTATTTTACGAATGACGCCCACATTTTTTTCATAACTTGATACATATATATGATCCTTATCAGCATTGATAATCCCAGAGATTTTACCATCAAAACTGTGTTCATATACGATAGAATTCGTTTTTGAATCAATGACTTTAAGGTCTTTATTCTTGGAAAAGAATACCTTATTATGACTAACAGCCATCACATTTTTACGAGCACCTTTTGTTCCCTCGATAAGAGTGAGCTTATTAGCAGAGTATGCTGTATCAAAGAGCCAAATACCCTTTTCGTCACGGATGTATATATGAGTGTCATCCACGACTGCGACGTGAGTCGGATTGTTCAGTTCACTCAACTCAGTTGAATAGTACCCTCTTTTTTCCAAAGTATTTGCATCAAAAATAGTCAAGCGACCATCAGTATTCGGGTTCGTATTCTGTGAGATGACGAAATATTTATCATTGTACAAAAACATATCTTGAGGACATGAACCTATCGCTCTACCATTGATTCCTTTATAGACATTAGCTGTCGCTGCCTCCCTCGGATTGATATAAATAAGTGATCCCATCTCTGATGGAGTACTCCATACACTTCCTTCATTTAGGATAAATGTGCCGTAAGGACTGCTGTAGTCATTCAAAGTACATGCAATGACTCCTCTGAATACCTGTCCCTTATCATTCACACCTGAGATGATAATATTACTAGCACCAGCAGTAGATTTAACAGGAGCTGTGATGATCGACATCTGGCTGGCATCGTCATACGAAACAGTCCACGTTGGGTTACTCGAGATGCCTACAATATCTTTAAGCCCCTTACTATCAACCTTTACTTTTATGGGCTCACCTGGATAAAAGTTTAGAGCAATCTCATCCTTATCAAGAGCTAGTTTGATAAATGGATTATTAGCTTCAGTTTCCTGTTTTTCTTTCTCGGCTTTCGCCTTGTCCGCATCAATCTGCTCTTTCAGTTTGTTGAGTTCATTTTCTAGATCATTAATACGATCATCAGAACTACACCCAAAGAGGGAGAGACTCAAAAGAAGTCCTAATATCAGACTCCATTGAAATGTTTTCTTCTTCATGATTTTACGTTTTACAAAGTTTATAATTAATTTTCTGTTATACTAACCTCGCTAGGTAGAGGTGCTGGGACGAATTTATCGCCTAAAGGTCTGCCTTCAAAGCTCTCCATCCCGTCTTGGAATGACCAACCATCCCAACAGCCATCTTCTAAATCTCTAAGTCCAAATACAACCTGAGAGTACGACCAACTATCCAAACGGTTATCTTTCGAATAATAAACCCAATACCCTTTCGTGTAAAAGCCACTTTTCCAGTGCCCTTGAGGATCACTAAAGGTGTATTTATCAAAATCTTTAGCACTCTCTACGAACGTGGTCCCATTACCATTATTAGCTAACTTTTCCCCATTTAAAAGGACGTATGCACGAGGCGAGGTGATCTTGAATTGATACCCAATACCGCCTACAACATTAAGTCCTCCAAATGCCTTTCCTATAACCACACTAAGTCTAGGATCGGCTTCAACAATAGCTTTGATCATATCAATGCCTGTTTTTTCTCCATCCCAACGGTAACCCCACACTAGAGCATCTGGATGCTTATCATCATGCCATTCAATGACTAAGGCCGCACGATTTTCACCTTCCCCTACCCAGAACTTAATATCATTCATGCTGAAGTGAGGATCCCCACCTTCGGAAGTATCAGCATCTTCATCGTTCGGATCATCACCGACATCAATACCACCTTCATTAGTAAGATTAACAGAAATGAGCGGCAGTCCATCCTTTCTTAGAGGAGTTGGCTCTTCAGAGTTATTCAGGATAGTCTCATTATCCTCTGTCTCATGTGCCACTTTCAGTCTTACTGATTCTATCTTGTTAGAAGGGATCCATACGATATAATTCTGGGTCCAGTCAGGACTCACATTACCAATTTGAGGAAATTCAAACTCTATAGAGGTATCAGAAAGGGTCCCTTCAAATTCTCCTATTGATGTGACAAATGAATTTTTCTCATTGGGAAAGACCTCTTTGTCTGAAGAAAAAGTGATGGTCTTAGGGGTAACAGATTCCTTCGAGGCATTATGAAGCTGTAGGAAAATTAATTGACCTTGAGGTTTCAGTATGGTTGATAATGCCTCCTCCTTTTGATTAGGGGTAATGGATGTTTTTTCGAGTACTAGCGGTTGATTTATTTCTCCTAAAAGGTCGTAAGGTAGGAGACCCCCAAACCCCTTTGGAGCTATTATAGTGCCACCCCCAACTGGTATCAGATCACTCTTTTCGATCGCAACGGCACCCTGAATTTCTATCGGTTTCTTGAAGTCAAACGCTTTATGGTCTAAATCAATTTGGAAATAGGCTCTATCGCCTTCTGCTGGTATGCTTTCTGGAGAAAGCAAGATCGATTTCTTCTTTCCCTCTTGTGTCAAAACGAGATTCAGGAAAAGATCTTTATTCCAATAATAGGCGATTGAGCCTTTGACCCCTTCGACAGAAAGATTTTGAGGCATCTTCACCTCCATTGAAATCTTTACATCTTGGAGCAGTTCTTTTTTCTCTTCACTCTTACATCCAGATAATGTGAGTAAAAGGAAGGAAATAACTAAGAGAAGTATATTTTTCTTCTTCATATTTTGTATGAATTTAGAATTTAACTATTATCGAGCTGAGTAAATTACGCCTAGGCATAGGATAATATTGAGTAGACTCATAATAGGTATTGAATAGATTATCTACTCTGATTTGCGGCGAAAGCAGCACATCCCCAAGGGCAAAGGTGTATCCTAGCTGAAGGTTACAGACATTATACGGGTAGGTAAAGTAGGATTGATCTGTCGTGATGAATCTAACCCCCACATAGGTCGTCTGAAAGTTAACGAAGACCTGTTTGTAGTCCAATGCCAGCCGAATATTCCATTTCTGCTTTGGCACATAAGGAATCTGCTTTAGTAGAGAGCCATCGTCCTCATGCTGCTTGGTTCGCGTATGAGAGTCCGTGTAGGCATAGTTAAATGATACATTACCTCGGAAGTCGTCTTTTGAATACGAAAGACGAGCCATTGCTTCTACACCAGTAGATAGCACGTCACGCTTGTTTTGTGGGGTCCATAACCATTGGTTTTGAGATGAAGTCCCCTTTGCACTCTCATCTGTCGGTAGCCATAAGATCCAGTTATCTATTAACATCACGTAGGGAGCTATTTCTGCAACAAGTTCCCAACGCTTCCCTATCGGAAGCTTTAAGGAGAGGGTCGCATCATAGGAGGTGCCACGCTCGGGTAGTACGTCGGGGTTACCACCTGGACGCCAATAAAGTTCATTTAGGCTAGGAAAGCGATAGTTGTATGCTACGCTACCTCGAAGGTTTAACACGTTGGGGATAACACTTCCAATAAATCCTAGGGAATAGGTAAATACAGGCTTTCGCCAGTCATTTGTCTCGAGCATTAATCGCAAGTCAGTGAGCCACTTGTCTGTTATTTGCCACCTAATGGAATTATGCCAAGAAAGGATATTCCTATATTTCTTAACTGGTGGTTCAAGCTCAGGGATCTTAAATTCCAGGTCGTCAATGTTATATTTATCTGGGTCCAAGTCTCTATAGCTTTCAGCTTTTGCCATATCATGCTGAAATGTGAGTGTCGTATTCAATAGTATTGCGTCAGACAATCGATGAGAGTAGTCACCACTCACGTGCAGGGTATGGCTAGCGTTGGTATTGCCAATAGGGTCAAAATGAGTTGTAGAGTACCACTTATCGTATCTAAGCTGATAAAATATGTATGCAAGCTTAAGTGATAGCTGAGCTTTGTCGTCAAAATATTTATCCCAACCACTGTAGGCTCTGAGGTTCTGCTCTTTTTGTTTTTCGTGGGAAGTAGCCTCTACCCCTAATGGCTGAGGCAGCATCCTATCACCATATTGATACCAGATAGCACTTGTTAAGGTCGATGAAGGTGTGATACGTAGGTGAGCATCCTGCATTACAGAAAACATACTGTATTCAGAATCCACTCTATTCTCTCTAAAATGTTCGTTGGAGGTTACTTTATTGATGTAGGAAAAGTCGTTATCTGAGTGCTGAAAGTAGGCACGAGTCTTCATCGATAAGTTTTTAGTCCCATATCTTGCCGACCCTTTCGCTGTATAGGTATTGAACGAACCATACTCTCCAGATAAGTTGAATTCCGTTTGACCATCCCATATCGCAGTACTGAAGAGATTAACACTCCCACCCACAGCTCCAGTTCCACTTTTCACATCATTACTACCATAGACTAGTGATACTTTGTCTGCAAAGAAGACCGGCATTTGAGAAAAGTCAAATATCCCAGCCATTACGGGCGTGATATTTACTCCGTTCCAGTTTACTCTAGTCTGTGCAGGACTCGCTCCTCTAAAGGAAGCAGTAGCGAGAGCACCTAACCCCATACTCTTGATATTGATGGATGTCTGTTCTGTCAGTAAGTCAGCTAAGCTACGACTTTGAAAGACCTGAAGTACCTCTGGTGCTATTGCCTGTACCTTAGCCCCAATATTTACAGACTTCTCTTTTGTTATATATTTTTCGGTGACGAATAGCGTATCAAGTGATAGTTCGAATGCAACTCTATCGTCCTTCTTGTCCTGAGCAGAAGCCGAACAGGCAAATTGTATGATAAGAGTTAGAAGTAAAACTCTTGTGATTAACTTATTATTATTCATGACTCTTTAGGAAAAATAATCATCCGTGGATAGACCCCCACCTTATAACTCTTTATTTCAGTAGTCCTTGGCGAGAAGACCCTAACGTAACCCCTTTGTGCAGTGTAGTCTAGGCAATCACATATGCACACCTCGCCTTCTGGTGATACGCCCATGCCGTACATCATACTTACTCCAGGTAGTTCCATATACTTTTCAACCTTTAGGCTATTCACGTCGAGGGTAAATAGCGTTTGTACTGCATCCGTTGCGGTGCCGTCTTGAGTAGCAATCATCAGATTAAAGTATATTTTTGTCTTCTTTGGATTTATATCTACCCTGTTATAATTGGGCATCCCCACGATATCTCCCTTTTTTATATCTTCCTTGACATAAGGGATTTCCACCCGATTGATGACTTTCTCTAGGGCAGGGTCGATACAGTTGAGGGTAAGGCTCTTCTGATCCTTTTGTAATCGTGGAGTAGTGAGTACCCATAATAAGTTATTTGCATCTACTTGCATTTTACATGTTTTTGTAACTTCTCCCACGACCACAGCTTCCATTAGTCGCATGTTTCTGATACTATAGTCATCACAGTCCAGAATCGCTAACCCTCTATTCAAGTATGCTCCGAATATTTTACCCCCAACTGTAACCATCTTTTCGATGCTTGTAGATTTAAGTGGAAGCCGGATATACTCTAGCTCCTCATATGGAGGTTTAGTGCGGATCGTAACCAGCTGACCGTACAAGTCCGAAACCATCGCGATAGAGTCATTAATAGGCGTGATGAATCGAGGTGACCCTGATTCTTTATAACGGATACAGCCAACACTCTTAAAGGTCTTTTTATCAAGGACTTCTACTCTTTTAGAGTTATTAATTGCCACAAAGTAGTATCCGTTGATTTCCGTGATAGATTGAGCCACATCACCTAATGGCCTGTTATTGACCCATCGAAAGACGTCAAAATAAGTTTTCCCATCTTCATAAATCACCGAAAGAGCTGCTGTATTTGTCGTAAATAATCCTTCGTTGACGACAATCATCTTTGCTGAGTTTCCTTCTTCTCCACTGAAAGATGGTAACTCAGGAATACGATCACAGCTCAATAATGATACTAACGTGAAAAGTATAAGCAGTGATTTTCTAATTGTTCCCATTCTATTCTTTTTGCCAATAAGTATAATATCGTTGTTAGCCGGGAAAGAGATTATTGGAAACACGAAGAAGCTAATGTCAGAAATATTTATGTAAAATAGGTCTGTGCACCGATGTATCCAAAGTGTTGCTCCTCATCCCGGAAGCTAATCACCCAAAAAAGTATATGGTAGGTCTTCTGACTTATTCCTACTCATCACGCCTTCCCAGTCATATCCAGTGGCATAAATAGAATTTGATGAGCTTTTTTTTTGGAACTTACAGCAGCGGGTACTGTCCAGGATTTTAACCTGATTCCCTTAGGATCTAAAACTCAAGAAAGAGCCTTAAATCACACCATAACTTTTGTATTCGCGAAGCAAAGATATCGAAAAGTATATTAATAAAGCAATAAGCATTAAAACTTATTGTACGAAATACTTCATAATCTTTTAGACCATCGATGTCTTGATGATTTTGTGGGTAAAACTAAGTCTGATGCATTGGTACTACAATTCATGAAGATCTGTTTTCTAATATATCATATATAGGTTTTACGTTCTTATTTCTGATAAGGAAGAAGGAGGCTACTCACAACGAGCCACCTCCTTCACGATAAATCTCTAATTTGCTATTGAGTGATTCCGATAGACCATATCCAAAAAGTAGTATGAGGTCCTATCGGATTATTTATTCCTATTTTCTTCTTTTGAACACTCCGGGCAGGTCCCTTTGAGCAATAGGCTGAAGCCATTTGCTGAAAAACCCTCCGGAAGTGGTAGTTGACTGATATCTAAGGACGTTTCATCCAGACAGATCGTTTTCTCGCATGAGACACAAACAAAGTGTGCGTGATTCTTGATAGGACTTCCGTCCTGCTGCTGTGTGAGTGCATACTTTGCTATCCCAGACCCATCCTGGATTTGATGTATCAATCCTACATCCAGAAATAGTCGGAGGTTACGCGATATACTGCTCATATCTACCGTCTCAAGCTCAGTCTCTAAATCTGTTAGAGAGTAAGCTGTGTCAGCATTAGCGATGGCATTATATATTAACTCTCTTACCGGTGTGGTGCGAACACCAAACTGAGTTAACCGATCTTCTAAATTTTTTATCATTTCTCTTTATCTCTTTTTCTCTGGTAGCCTCAACGCTCTTAGTGCATTAGCAATAACCAATAGGGTTACACCTACATCTGCAATAATAGCTAGAGTAAGCGAAGCAATACCTATGGTTGCTAAAAACATGACTAAAAATTTAAAGCCAAGTGAGAAGATGATGTTTTGTCGGACGATTCGTTCTGTACGATGTGCTATGTCCATTGACTCTACCACCTTATAGGGGCTATCCCCTTGAATGACCATATCAGCAGCTTCGATGGTTGCATCACTTCCTATTCCGCCCATCGCTGCTCCGAGGTCAGCTAGATTCATTACAGGAGCATCGTTCAGCCCATCTCCTACGAATAGGACGCTGTGGGTCTTCATAAGTTTATCTACTCTCTCCATCTTATTATCTGGGAGTAGATCTCCATATACTTCATCTATACCTAGTTGTAACCCTATAGATGTTACCACGTCTTGCTTATCTCCAGAGAGCATCAATATCTTTGATATACCCCTCTTGCGAAGTCCTTTAATGGTTGCTTGACTCTCATTTTTAATACTATCCTGAAGGATAACTGTGGCGATGACCTTATTGTTCTTAGCTAGAAGAACAGCACTAGCCCCCTTTGGGTGAAGCTGATCAGGAATATTTACTCCTGCCTGTGCCATTAATCGTTCGCTGCCCACTAATAGCTCACTCCCATCATTTGTGAGGGCATTTAGTCCCATACCCGTCTGCTCGTGTACCTCGGAGATTATAGCAGATGCAATGTTCCTCTCCGAAGCATAATTGGTAATAGCAATGGCCATCGGGTGTGTGCTCTGAGCCTCTACGGCTGAGATGAGGGCAATCGCTTCTTCTTCGCTTATATCCGCAGAGTGTAAAATCTCTTTTATCTCAAACTTGCCCTCTGTTAGGGTGCCAGTCTTATCGAATACGACAGCTGTTATCTTTTTTAGTCGTTCGAGGAATACAGCTCCCTTGAATAGAACGCCTCTCCTAGAGGCGGACCCAATACCGCAAAAGTAAGTGAGTGGTACACTGATAATTAGAGCACACGGACATGAAGTCACTAAGAAGACGAGTCCTCTGTATAGCCAATCATCAAATAGGTATATGAACGATGGATGAATCAGGCTCCATACCCACGGAAGAACTACAACTAATGCAGCAAGACCAGTGACTATAGGCGTGTATATTTTCGCAAAACGCCTAATGAACTTTTCTGTGGTTGGCTTCCTTTCGGCTGCAGCTTCGGCCATCTCAAGTATTCGAGCCAATGTACTGTCCCGATATTCCTTTGAGACTTTCATCTCCAGCGGTTTGCTCATCACGACGCTCCCTGCTAACACTTCATCTCCTGATGAGACTTCCTTGGGAATGCTTTCTCCAGTCAGTGCCGATACGTCCAGTAGTCCATCTTTGCTCAGTAGTACGCCATCCAATGAGAGTCGCATGCCAGTATTCATCCTGATAATATCTCCAGGATGTGCTTCTTCTGCATTGACCTCTTGGGTAGAGCCATCATCCTTGATGAGCATGACTTTCTCGGTGCGGCTATCGACTAAGTCTGATATGCTCCTCCTCGCATTATTGACGGCTAAGCCTTGAAGCCATTCTCCTACGTTATATAGGATCATTAGCACTACCGCTTCTGGATATTCTCCAATAATAAACGCACCTATTGAAGCCATCACCATCAAGGTACATTCATTAAAAAAAGTCTTCTCTGCTTGATATATCTCTATCCCTTCACGGAATACGGGTATCCCGACTGGTAAAAATGAGATGAAATAGGCTACGAACTTCACCCATTCGGTCGCAAGTAATGAGGGTGCCCAATACTCTATACCTATTAATGTTAAGAGTAGTAATACCGACGCGAATACGCTATATAGTATCCTATGTTTATGCTCACCGTCATCAACACCATGAGTGTGTTCATGGCTGTGGCTATGAACTTCGTGGGGTTGGGTGTCCTCTGACTTATCGTGATGGTCGTGAGTTTTGCAAAAATTATTTGGTGAATTATTGCAAGCACAACCTTTATGGGAACATTCTTTCATAAAAAATGGCTCTATTTCTAATTTGTATCAAAGGTACGATATTTGACTTGCAACTGGCTTGCAAGCTTTCCTCTTCTTAAGTCTAATATATTGGTAGGGGCATTGAGGTACGGGATAATGGTCAAATGACGGTGCTAGTGTCTTAAACGTTTTTCTTACACTCTTCTGATATATGATTATGACCATTCGTAAGACAAATCACATTGACGGAAGAAAAATTAAAAATTATAGAAGATATAAGAGACATAATAAACTGATATATAGCGATGTATAATAGGCGTCTATCTGTAACCTAGAGTCTCTTTGTAAAGAGTATAATGCGATTGAATTTTTAGTTATATGAAAGAGAAATGCTTCTCATAGGAACAATTTATTTTTCCTATGAGAAGAAGATGTGTTTCTTATAAGAAGAAATTACAGCCTACATTCGGGGCTTTTTTTGTCGTCATGCTTTCGATTGATAACCGGCATTCATTTTTATATATAATACATTTGGAACAGCTCCTGAGGGTTGTTCTAAATAGCCTCTATCATTAACACATTTAGTACAATGATCAATGATTTCTTACAGATGTGGAGGTTCCATTTTAAGTCGCACTATGCTGGTGTTTCTCCAGAAAAATGCTAAATTTGGTTCGTTAATTTGAGAATAAAAATGGGGGAGAGTTACTTGATTATGAAACGAATTTATTTAATTGTAATGGGACTATTAGCAACCTTATTAGGTGCCTGTGCAGGAAATCAAAACATTGAATCTGTTAATGCTGAGGCTTTTAAGAAAGAAATATCAGCTGATGACGTTCAGCTCATTGACGTGAGGACTCCAACAGAATTTACTAATGGGCATATTGAAGGAGCCATTAACCTGGATATAAAGAGGTCTGATTTCGTGGATGAAGCCAATAAAACTTTGGATAAGACACTTAAGGTCTATCTGTATTGCAGATCTGGTGCTAGAAGTATGCAAGCCGCTAATAAACTGGCAAAGGAGGGCTATCAGATCGTCAATCTCAAAGGTGGCATCATTGAATGGGAAGGCGAAGGGCTACCTGTGGTACGATAACTCGGATACCCCTATAAATATGCTTATTTAGGTAAACTAGCATCAGGCGTTAATTATAAAAAAACTAAATAAATTATCAGAGTGATAAATTAAGTGTACCTTTATGACAAATTGATACCTTATTTTAAGGTGTGTAATTAATTTATCACATAGAATAAAAATGATATGAAAAAGTATTTAGCCGAGATGATAGGCACGATGGTGCTGGTATTAATGGGATGTGGGGCTGCTGTATTTGCTGGTGTACCTGGTGCCACGTTTGCTACAGTAGGCACACTTGGGGTCGCGTTTGCCTTTGGTCTTTCCGTAGTCGCTATGGCGTATGGCATTGGTAGTATTTCAGGCTGTCACATCAATCCAGCGATTACACTGGGTGTATGGCTTAGTGGCAGAATGAGTGGTAAAGATGCGGTAATGTATATGGTCTTTCAGGTCATTGGAGCATTATTGGGATCAGGCGTGTTATGGTTCTTGGCTAAGGACTCAGGCTCTACCACTACGCTGACAGGTGCTAATGGATATGCAGAAGGAGCTACAGCTGTTGCTTTTGTTGCCGAAACTGTTTTTACCTTTATCTTCGTACTCGTGGTATTAGGTGTGACAGCTAAGAATGGTCTGAATAAATTTGCTGGACTGGCTATTGGTCTAACACTTGTGCTGATCCATATTGTATGTATTCCTATCACAGGAACATCTGTCAATCCTGCTCGTAGTATAGGTCCTGCTATCTTCCAAGGTGGTATGGCTCTTCAGCAATTGTGGTTATTCATCGTGGCTCCTATGCTTGGTGCTGTGATTGCTTCAGGAGTTTGGAAGGTCATCACTGTGGAGAACGAACCATCTGAAGCTAAGATCGTATAAGCCTTAGCTAAATATCTCTATAACAGAGGGGGTAGTGCTCATATGAACACTACCCCCTCTGCGTTATTTAATCTTACGCTAAGCCCATCAATGGCTTCCTCTCAATGAGGAGATCTCTTATTTATGATCTTGAGTAACGTGGATGTAGTCAAAGTAATCACCAGCCTGAAGTATGATGACGACTTCTCTTTTGGCATTAGTCTTATTTTCATCCATAGTGATGGTTATGGACTTCTTGTCTCTTTCCACGGTTAGGTAATCCTTACTAAATTTGAAATCCTCTTTATGGGTGCCTTGCTCTGGTGTTAAATGAAGATTTTCACCTTCTATACTAATATCTCCTACCCACCACTTATCGCCCTGAGTGGTGATGGTTTTACTGTTTTTGTCTGAGTTGAACTCCACCTTCTTTTCAGAAAGTTTGATGGTGTCGTCCCATTTTCCAACGAGGTCATTAGAATTATCATCACAAGCACCTAACATTAATGCCAATGTGATCAGGGCAAGAGTCTTAAATAATTGCTTCATAATTTTCTTTGCTTAGAAGTTTATCTTCTCAAGTTAGTTTCAAAAGTACCTATTTTTCTCATACTACCACTCTAAAAAATATCCACTTTCTAGATAAGTATGGCTTTAGTTATCCTTGATGAGTTCCTTTTTCCAGCAACTTCGGCAGACTGCTTTGTACTTGTCATTTCCACCGATATCGATTTGGTTGTTAGAGAGGATATATCCTTTTTCATTATAGCGAGCATTGATGACTGTTTTCTTACCACAGTCACAAGTGGATTTTACTTCTTCGAAGGTATCTGCGATCTCGAATAGTCGTTTAGAGCCAGGGAAGAGGTTGGAATTACTATCCGTTCTCAGTCCATAGCAAATAATCAACGCTCCGAATTCATCAGCAATATCAGCTAGTTCATCGACTTGAGATGCGGATAAGAATTGACACTCATCTATAAGTATGATGCAGTTTCGATGACACTCAGACAATTCTCTGTGGAAGATATCGGTGATTTGCTCATCCTCATGTACAATAGAACACGCTTTATTTAATCCTATTCTAGAGTATATGGCTTCCCCATCACGTGTGTCAATTGAGGGTTTGATATAAAGCACCTTTCTATCATGCTCCTCGAAATTATAACCAGTCATTAATAAGTGGGCACTCTTGGCAGAGCCCATAGTCCCGTATCTAAAGATAATCTTTCCAGCCATAGTTAGTTATTGCATTGAAGTTCTATAAATCTTTTGGATTCAGAGATTTATAAACATATATAATCATAAGTTAGGTATATGTGAGGACGCATCAAGATGTCCGACATAACTAGCTACAAATATAGGGTATTTATATGTAGCAAAAAATATCATTTGGTGATATTTTTACTATTCTAATGGTGACTATTTACTTAAAATTACTCGGAAAGTATATCTGTGTAGGTCTCATAGGTCAGGTCATCAAAAGCATAAATCAGGATGAGTCCTTCGTAATTTGTCCGTCTAAGCGTATCAATAGCTACGCGGGATGCCAATGTTACTGGATAGTGATAGACTCCAGTACTGATCGCTGGAAACGCGATTGAGGAGAGCTGATATTCATTAGCAAGTTTGATGGCATTGATATAACAATTGGCTAGTAACTCGGGCTCTCCTTTAGTCCCGTCCTCCCAAATGGGACCTACGGTATGGATGACGTACTTCGCCTTTAGGTTATAACCCTTAGTTATTTTTGCCTCTCCCGTGGCACATCCACCAAGTGTTTTACATTCATGATATAGCTCCTCTCCGGCGGCTCTATGTATGGCACCATCCACACCGCCACCACCCAGTAGCGTGTTATTAGCCGCATTGACAATAGCATCTACATCCGCGGTCGTGATATCGCCCTTAATGACTCTTATTTCCATGACTTTACTTTTTCTTGTGGTAAATTCTTATAAAAAGTAATTATACAAAATAATCTTATCAGCATGAAAGAAAAAAGTGTCTACCTGGGGATCTATTTTTGTTACGGAGTGTTTTGCACGATATGCGACTAGAGTGTTGATTCAGTATTAGGGCTTTTGTTTCATTCCTAGTGCCATTCTCATACTATGAGGCCTCCTTTTTTATCTAAATAATGAGTTGTCTTGTCAGTAAAGTGGAAGGTCTCTTACCGATAAGGGAATATTTATTATAGAAAAACGTATAAGCAAAGAAATATCAGCTAAAGCATTTAGGACCGAATGAAGGCTTATCTGTTTTCATTAAATAAAAGCGAGGACTTATCTATGCATAGATAAGTCCTCGATCTTTATAGATTATTAAGTAGGGGGGAGAGTTACTTGATTACTCCAAGTTCACGTCCTACCTTTTCAAATGCAGCGATAGCCTTATCTAGGTGCTCACGATCGTGACCAGCAGATAGCTGTACACGGATACGAGCTTCGCCCTTTGGTACAACTGGGTAATAGAATCCAGTTACATATATACCTTCCTCAAGCATGCGAGCTGCAAACTTCTGGCTCAATGGTGCATCATAAAGCATTACTGCACAGATAGCACTCTGAGTAGGCTTAATGTCAAAGCCTAGGGCAATCATCTTGTCACGGAAGTAGGTGACGTTTTCGGCGAGCTTAGTGTGAAGGTCATCAGACTCCTCAAGCATCTTGAACATCTCAAGACCTGCACCAATCACTGCTGGTGGGAGAGAGTTACTGAATAGGTATGGGCGGCTGCGTTGGCGAAGGAGGTCAATGATCTCTTTTCTACCAGTAGTGAAACCACCAATAGCACCACCAAATGCCTTACCTAGAGTACCAGTGATGATATCGATACGTCCGTAAGCATCAAACTGCTCGCTTACACCATGACCGGTCTTACCTACCACACCTGCAGAGTGACATTCGTCCACCATGACTAGAGCATCATACTTCTCAGCAAGGTCACAGATTTTGTCCATAGGAGCAACGTTTCCGTCCATTGAGAATACACCATCGGTAACGATAATGCGGTGACGCTGTTCTTGGGCTTTCTTTAGACACTCTTCAAGCTCTGCCATATCAGCATTAGCATAACGATAACGTTTAGCCTTACATAGGCGAACACCGTCGATGATAGAAGCGTGGTTAAGACTATCAGAGATGATAGCATCTTCGTCAGTTAGGATTGGTTCGAATACCCCACCATTTGCATCAAAGCAAGCTGCGTAAAGGATAGTATCCTCAGTCTTGAAGTATTTGCTAATAGCGGCTTCAAGCTCCTTGTGGATATCCTGTGTACCGCAGATGAAGCGAACAGAAGATAGACCAAAGCCTCTCTTGTCCATCATATCCTTTGCTGCTTGGATAAGTCTAGGATTATCAGATAGTCCAAGGTAGTTATTAGCACAGAAGTTAAGTACAGGAACAGTCTTACCATTTTGATCTACTGTGATAGCAGCTTTCTGGTGACTATTGATGATACGTTCGTTTTTGTAAAGTCCAGCCTCTTTAATATCAGCGATCTCCTTTTGGAGATGCTCTTTGATTTTTCCGTACATAGTAATTTTATTGATTAATTATAAAGTTATTATTTTATGCTGTAAAGTTACCCATTATTTCTGATTAAGGTTATTATTTAACTCTTGAAATGTGGGGATGTGATCTAATTGAATAGTAGGGTCACCATCATACCCGACATTAAAAGCCAAGCTCTGTAAACCATTGCTTAGTATGATATAGGGGACTCGAAGGACGGAATTGTATCTAAATGCCTGATCTACCACTCCTTGGGAGAGTGATATGCTGGGAGCTTTGTATTCAATTACCATTAGGGGCTGTAGTATTGAGGAGAATACTACTGTATCACATCTGCGTTGGACCTTGCCGATGGTGATGCAGTATTCATTGGCTAAGCGAGAGGGTGGGTAGTTAAGCTTGTGTATAAGGTGGTGTACAAAGGCTTGCCTAACTCTCTCTTCGGGAGTTAATGCTACCCTTTTTTGTCGAATGGGGTCAAAAACAGTATCGTTTTTATTTTCACTCATTATACTTTTTTATATCTTTGTGGAGTAGGGGGATAATTTGATCAGCCCCTCAAGTTAATTAATACTCTATGCCGTATAGCGATAAACCACAAAATATCCTTCAGGAGATTCGTCCTGACCGCAAACCGTTCCCGATTTATATCCTGATGGGTGTGGAGGAGTACTTTACGGACAAGATAGAGAAAAAAATCCTATCTACATACATGCCTAATGAAGAAGAGCGGGACTTTAATTATACTTTGCTATATGGGTCAGGTACGAGTGTAGAAGAGATTATGACGACGTGTCGTCGTTACCCTATGGGTGGAAATAGGACAATCGTTGTCGTCCGAGAGGCACAGGCATTGATTCGTGGCGGTGAAAGTGGAGGTGGTCATTCGCTTGAGGCACTAACTACGCTGATTGATAGGCCTAATCCATATAATATATTGGTCTTGTGCATTAAGGGAGGAAAGACTATCTCTCGGCGTAGTAAGTATGTTAAGAGACTAGAGGAGTATGGCATCATAGTGAATAGTCCAGAGATTAGGGATTATCAGATAGAGCCATACATCCAACCCTTGGCACAAGAGCATGGACTGAAACTTGATTTCTCCGCCATCCAGCTGGTCGCTGAACGCATCGGTACCGATTTGACCCGTATGGATAACGAGTTTGAGAAGTTGGAGACCGCCTTGTCTCCTCAGCAGAGAACTTTGGTGACATCAGATATGATACTAAAGTACACGAGTATCAATAAGGAGTACTCTGTCTTTGATTTGAGGCGTGCATTGGCAGAAAAGAATAAAGCAAAAGCCATACAGATTGCGATGAGCCTTTCTTCAGATGAAAAGAGGGCCCCTGTGCAGATGCTTTTGCCACAATTATTTGATTATTATGCAAATCTCTTAATAGCCTTCTATACTCCTCCTCCAAAGACGGAGCAGGCTGTCATGAAGCAATTAGGGATCGATCGACCTTTCTTTGTAAAGGAATATATTCAGGGGTTGAGGAACTATGGGGCCTTTAAAGTGACTCAGATTATTAGTTACTTGAGACGATGTGATGCCCGAAGTAAGGGTATGTATGGGGAGGATGGTAGTAGTGAGGAGATCCTCATAGATCTAGTATTATTTATATTCAATTAAGAGTGAATGGGATATGAGCAAACAGAAAAGCAATGAAAAGCATCCTTTAGAGGGGTTCGAATACTGCCCAAAATGTGGTAGTAAAGAGTTTGTTGAGAATAATTTTAAGAGTAAGCGTTGTGAGGACTGTGGCTTTATATATTACCTCAATCCATCTACGGCCTGTGCATGTATCATTACTGATCGGGTCAATAATGTGTTAGTGGCGATCCGTCGTTATGATCCAGCTCAGGGTACATGGGACTTACCTGGAGGGTTTATAGACCCATTTGAGTCAGTGGAGGCTGGTATGGCTAGAGAGGTTCTAGAGGAGACTGGTATAGATGTGAAGCAAGGGACTCGTAGTGGCGTGCATAGCAAATTAAAATATCTCTTCTCGATCCCAAATGTGTACCCGTATAGCGATTTCGATGTGCATACTACTGACCTCTTTTACCATATTGAAGTAGAGTCCGTTATGCCATATGTGGGACAAGGGAGAGATGATGTTGCAGAGCTTATCGCGGTCCACTTCTCTGAGCTAGAACCAGAAAAGTTTGGCCTAGCTTCGGTCCGTCAAGCCATTAAGGCTATCAAAGAGAAGCATCTACTCTAAATGCTCAACCCTCAGTAGAGATAATTTATTATCTTTGTATGGGAAAAGGTTAAAAATACATTACATCAAGAAATAATTAAACTATGGCAGATATTTCTACGCTTTATGCTAAAAAGCTCAAACTACAAAGCCCTTTTATTGTGGCTAGCTCAGGTCTGACACAAAAAACAGAGAAAATAAAGGAGTTCGCTAATGCTGGAGCAGGTGCGATCATATTGAAATCTATTTTCGAAGAGCAATTAGAGCAAGAAATAAATTATATGAGTGAGGGAAGCGGGTACCCAGAGGCTATGGAGTACCTTAATCACTACGTCAAGAGTCATGCTCTTCAAGAGCATATCGACTTGATTAAGCAGTGTCGTAATGAAGTAGATGTGCCTATTATCGCAAGTATCAATTGCTATAAGGCTGACTCTTGGTTGGACTATGCTGGTCAATTGATTGATGCTGGTGCTGCTGCTCTAGAACTAAATGTCATGAATATCAATACGGATATGAGACAAGATTGGGGAGCCGCTGAGGCTACACTTACTGATCTAGTTCGTTCGGTACGCAAGCAGATGCCCAATACGCCTATCACTCTGAAGCTAAGTAAGTACTATACTAATATCATACGATTGGCAAATGATCTTTATTCTGCTGGTGCTGATGGACTAGTGCTATTCAATCGCTCATATATGCCTGACATTGATATCGAAAGGGAGACTATCATCAATGGTGCTGTCTTTAGTGACGCTTCAGATTATTCAAATAGTCTTCGCTACGCAGCCTTGATACATGGAGGTGTTCGTGAGTTAAGTCTATCCCTATCTACAGGAGCCCGAGACGGAAAGGATTTGATCAAGGGTATTCTAGCTGGTGCTGACGCGGTTCAATATTGTACTGCTCTATATAAGGGAGGATCAGAGGTTATTCGTAAAGCTAATGTAGAGCTTAATGAATGGATGGACAAAAAGCAGTATCATAATATTGGTGAAATAAAGGGACGCCTTGCTGCTACTAGAGTAGATCATGCTAATCTATATGAACGTTCACAATTCATGAAATACTATGCTGGTAATAATGATGCACGTCCTACTGACGTGATGAGTGCTAGCAGTCAGAATGATAAAAGCAACCTACCATACTAAGCGGTATCATATAGTAGCGATATGACCGACTCCATCGTTCCTCAGTTTCATCAACTTCTTGGGCAAGAGGAGTTAGTTCAGCATTTTGCTACTCTAAAAAAAGAGGAGCGCTTGTCCCATGCTCTCCTATTAGTTGGAGAAGATGGGAGTGAAGCGTTACCCTTAGCTTTAGCCCTTGTACGTCAGGTCCTCTGTGAGGAGACAGACGAACAAGGGCTTCCTTGTGGACATTGCCAATCCTGCAGGATGGTTGATGCTCTTGAACATCCTGATCTTACTCTTGTTTATCCTGTTGTTAGAGTCGATGATCAGACCACTTCTCTGGATTACTTTAATAGCTTTAAGGAGTTGGTCGCCACTCATAAGAGGTTTACGGAGTCGGAGTGGCGAGATATGCAGGATGCAAAAAACAAGCAGCTACAGATCATGGTGGCTGAGGCTGAGCGGCTTATCAAGGTGACATCCTTGCGTTCGTTTAAGAGTAAGCATCAGGTAATACTCGTTTGGATGCCCGAAAAGTTTAGAACCGAGACAGCTAATAAGCTATTGAAGCTACTCGAGGAACCACCAGAGGGAGTTCTTTTTATAATGGTGTCGCATCAACCACAAAAGCTATTACCCACCATTTTGAGTCGCCTTCAGAGAGTGACGGTCCCCTCAATACCAGAGCCAGTACTCATTGACTATCTTATTAATGAGGAGGGCATTTCAGAGGAAAAAGCAGTAGAGTATGGTCATCTGGCACAGGGAAACCTATACAAAGCACTCTCTTTTGCCTCGGGTGAATCTAGTGAGCTTCAGGAGATGAAGAAAGCATTGGAGTTATTGGTCTTGCCACTGAAGCGCGACCCCATCCTGTTCATGGAGCGGAGTAAAGAGATAGCTTCTCTTAATAGGCCTGATGTGCTTTCTCTTCTTAATGCAATCCCGCCGATGCTACGAGAGATCATGGCACTGAAGTATGGGAGTGCTGAGGTTGTCTATCTACCAAAAGAGTTTGCTCCTTATTGTGAAAAAGTGGCCGAGAGGCTGAATGCTCATAATATTCAGGCTTTGATGGACGACATCACTGCAGCAAGAAACGAGATAAGACAGAATGCAAATATTAAGATGGTCTTTTTTGACCTCTTTTTGAATTTTGCGATGGTATATAGTCGCCAGTCGCAGTAAATGCTTTTTATGAATATAAATGATTCCTTTTTTTTATGAGATTTGTTAGACTTATTTTTCTCGTACTCTCCGTCCTGTTCTTTATCCCGTCGTTGATAGCACAAGAAGATATCAAAGTCAGGTATAAAGGAGCTAATCTATCTATCGAAAGCAAAAAAGATAACTTCAAATTAGAGATAAAGAATCATTATTATCTAGATGCTGGAGGTTTCATCCCCGTAGCAGACTTTAATATGCTTCGGCGAGATGATAAAGAGATTGAAATGAATGGGGATGTTAATTTCTATAAGTTACAGACTCTCTTTCAAGGAAAGTTTGATCAGCATTGGGGCTATAAGTTTGAGTTTGACTATGCTAAAAGCAAGCTTCAGTACTTGAGCATGGAGCTTGATTACTATTTCAATAAAAGTAACTTTATGAGAGTCGGTAATATGAAGGTCCCCGGCTCTATGAGTATTAATCATTCCACCTCAGCAATTCTTCAGTTTACCAAGCCTATGGGGCTTTCTTTAGGATCTGGAAGACGCATGGGGCTTGCTTATTATCACACCGCTCCACGTCTTTACTATGCTCTAGGGCTCTACACTTATAATATGAATGACTTAGTGCAGAATCATCTCCATGGTGAACCTGAGTTCGCGATGGCTACACGCCTGGGCTACCAATTTATTTATAAAGACGATGAAAAGCTTTTTGCGGCTATCAATGGTTATTACTATCGCCCTCAGGATGGATTACTCCCTTTAGACTTAAAGGGTGGTATCGAAAGCAGTCTTTCCGGTCAACGCTTTGTTAGGACTATAGTACCAGAGAGTCGAAATCTCTTTAACATTGGTGCCGAGATGGCTTACCAAAAGGGTCATTTCCTAACCTATGCAGAATTACTAGGGACTAGTGTAACGACAGACCGTAGTGATAAGAATCCATTATTCTTAGGCTGGAGTGCGACAGCTACCTATGTGATCCTAGGGCAGCCCCGAGCCTATAAGTCATCAAATGGCGACTTCTCTGGTAGCCCATATACAGAGGATGATAAGGGCCTTGAAGTAGGGGCCCGTGTAAGTGGACTGTCACTCAATTCAGAGGAGTTCGTCGGTGGGTCTGGTGTCAGCTATTCCGCCTTTGTTAGCTATTGGCTGAATCGTCACCTAACCTTACTCGCTCAGGTTTCGTATCTTGATCATGCTGCTGATGCCCTTGGTGGTAATGCCTATAGTATATCCGATAGCCCATTTAGGGGAGCTGACTTCATGGCATTTCAATTGAGAGCAGCAATAGCATTTTAATATTCAATTTAGACGATTATATATGTCCATTTTTCAGGTAGATAAGCTCGCTAAGAGTTTTGGTGTATTAGACTTATTCCAGGACCTCACCTTCTATATCGAGAAGAGTCAGAAGGTAGGGCTGATAGCCCCCAATGGTGCTGGGAAGAGCACGCTCTTGAAGATTTTAGTAGGTCTAGAGTCTCAGGATAGTGGTACCATTACCACCCAAAGAGACTTACGTATCGCCTACTTGCCACAGAGCTCGGACTTCTCCAAATATCCAAATGTCTTAGCTGCATGTATTAGTGGAATACGTCCTGATTTACAGGAGGTCATACTTGAATATGAAGAAGCGGTCGGAGAGGGGGATCCAGACCGACTTACTAAAGCGATCTCAGCCATGGATGCACTTAATGGATGGGATATTGAGCAAGAGCTTACAGCCTTGCTTACGCAGTTGCAGTTAGACAACCCATTAAGGAGTACTCAGGGACTTTCAGGAGGGCAAGTGAAGCGGATTGCTCTAGCTTCGGTGTTGATAGGTAAGCCAGATCTGTTTATTTTGGATGAGCCTACTAACCACCTTGATCCCAATGTTATAGAATGGCTTGAGCAGTACCTAGCCTCTTCCAATTCAGCCCTGTTAATGGTTACCCATGATAGGTATTTTCTAGATCAAGTGTGTGATACTATTTTTGAGTTAGATGGAGGCGTTTTATATACTTACGAAGGAAATTATACCAAATACCTCGAGAAGCGAGAAGCACGTATTGAGCAGATGCAGCAGGAGCAGGCTACGCTTAGAAATCTTTATCGTACGGAATTAGACTGGATGAGGCGAATGCCACAGGCTCGTGGTACTAAGGCAAAGTATCGTAAGGATGCCTTTCACGAAATCGAAGGAAAGTTACAAACCATCTCCGATCACACTGGACCGAAGCTGGAGAGTGATAGTGTATATATTGGCAAGAAGATATTCGAGGCCGAGCATATCGCGAAGAGCTATGGAGAGCTTCAGGTCATCAAGGACTTTACTTATTCCTTTGCTCGTCGTGATAGGGTGGGCGTCGTAGGGCCTAATGGTGCTGGAAAGACTACTCTGATTAACCTCATCATGGGGAATCTTGAGCCAACTTCTGGGAGTATCGAGGTCGGTGAGACTGTCAAGTTTGGCTATTTCTCACAGATTCCTCCTTCTTTTCCCGAGGATAAAAAGGTTCTGGACGTTGTAACTGACATTGCGGAGCATATTCAGGGTAAGAAAGGCGAGCAAGTAAGTGCAATGCAATTGCTCAATAGGTTCCTTTTTCCTCCTAAGCGGCAGCAGGATTATGTGGCAAAGTTGAGTGGGGGTGAGCGAAGACGGTTACAGCTATGTACTGTGTTGATGACTTCACCTAATTTCCTAGTCTTAGATGAGCCCACAAATGACCTCGACATTCCTACTCTGCAAGTCTTGGAGGACTATCTCAGTGACTTTGATGGCTGCATATTAGTGGTCTCACACGACCGTTACTTTATGGATCGTGTGGCTGATCATCTTTTTGTTCTTGATGGTAATGGCTTTGTTAGGGACTATCCTGGTAACTATACCGACTATCGCCAGACTAAGATAAGAGAGGGAAATGCTAGGAAAAGAGAAGAGTCAGATCGGAAAACAAGCGATGATACGGTCAAGGACTCTGTGACAACATGGAAGCAGGAAAAGAAGAAAAAGGGGCTCTCATTCAAGGAGAACAAAGAGTTTGAAGCCCTGACCGCTAAGATTCCTGAGATTCAAGAGCGTTTGGATGAGATGGAAGGGCGTATGTCTACTGGGCAGCTTTCCGCGGAAGACTTGCTGTCGGTTGGAGATGAATACGCCAAGCTTAAAGACGAGCTAGATAATGCAGAGATGCGTTGGCTGGAACTTTCAGAAATTGCGGAAGAATAATATCTATTTTTTGTATCTTGGCATAAAATAAAGTAAACTAATTGTTTTACAATAATTTGATACCTATGAAAAAGTTTTTAATGATTTGTGCCATAATGTTGGCAGCCGTTACTAGCTATGCTAATTGTGAAAATGTAATGGACGAAGCAGTGCCTGAGCGTGTTTATGCAGATGACGATGATGCTAAGGTGAGTCCTGTGAGTTATTCCATAGATCTTGGTGATGTTACAAATAAAAGCGATGAGGAGATAGAGAAAAGTATTGAGAGCGTCTTTGATGACTTACTCGCCGACTCGGAGGAAAAGTGTACTTTGAGGCTTTCTGCAACCATCGTTAAGGGTGAATTAAGCTACAAGATTTCAATAAAGTGCAGTGGTAAAGCTAAAAAAGTCCGTGAAGAGGCTAAGGATATGTTTATCGGATTGGTCCTCTTATCCACCGTCAGTGATTAGTGATGGTGGTAATGGCATAGTATAACTGTATTTTGATAAATAATAGGGGGTGCGTCATGGTATGTTTCATGACGCACCCTCTTTCTGTATCGCAATTATTGTGACCCAAGAATTCTTATTGAACCTTTATGCAATCACTCTAAAGCACTTCGTGCATACCATTCCACTACGCTCAGCCTCGATGTTTCTATGGAGGAGTACTGTTATTTCATTCTCAGCGACAACTCACGAGGTAGAGATGTCTAAATAATCATCGCAACTCAAGCTACCATGAGTCTCTTAATATATTGACTAACTTCAAAAACCTTCAAGTCTTTACTCTGAATCATTGGTCTATGTGATACTCTCTTTTAACAGAATTCATTAAGTTTGTGGATAAATTGTACTAATCATTGAAAACAGAAATAAAATGAAACGTTTTTGGACCACACTACTCCTACTACTTCCTTTAGTAGGTTTTGCTCAGAACAAGAAGTCTTTTACCATAGAAGAGCTAACTCCAGGAGCTCGGGAATATTGGGCTCTCACACCGTCTATACCCGATGACATTAATAATCTCCCTGCACCTCTCGAGATGAAAAATGGACGGATAACATTCAAGAGAAGTGAGAAAAGTTATCACGAAAAGATTGCAGACTTCCCATCTGCTCCAAAGCAGTGGACCGAAAAAATTCTAAGCCCTAATGAGGAGTATCTTATCTTGCTCGACGGCAAAGACATCGCCCTAATGGATAAGGAGGGGAACATAAAATCTGTAACAAGTGATGGTTGTCTAGACATAGTGAATGGTCAGGCTGCCCATCAGAGAGAGTTTGGTATCTCTGGTGGTGTATTCTTATCCCCAAGTGGCAAGAAGTTTGCCTATTACAGGATGGATCAATCCATGGTGGAGTCCTACCCTATCGTAAGAACTACAAAAAACAATGCCATTCATGATCCTATCAAATACCCAATGGCTGGTAAGAGGAGCCACGAAGTTAAAGTAAACATCTATGATGTGGAGAGTGCTAGCATCGTCACCTTGAAGACTGGCGAGCCGCTGGATCGTTTCTTTACCAATATTGCATGGACCCCAGATGAAAAATCTCTATTCATAGACGAAGTGAATAGAGCTCAGAATAGATGCGAATTAAGAGAATATTCTGTAAATGATGGAACCTTGATAAATACACTTATAGTCGAGGAGAATGACAAATATATCGAGCCTCAGACCCCTACTTATTTCTTAAAAGATAGTTCAAATCGCTTCATTCGTGTAACTCGCCGTGATGGATATAACCACTTATACTTATATGGTCGCGATGGAAAGCTTCAGAAGCAATTGACCAAAGGAGAGTGGGAGGTATTGGACTTCTTGGGTACAGATCCAGACTCCAAGTATGCCTACTTTATCTCAAATAAAGATTATATCATGGGGAGAGATCTTTATCGAGTAGCCTTAAAAAATGGAAAGCTAGAAAGATTAACCTCAGGTGATGGCACTCACCGTATCCAGATGTCGGAGGGTTTTGACTATGCGTTTGATACCTTTACTAATCACGATACGCCTCAGGTAGGTACTCTTATAACATTGGGAAAAAAAGTTGGTAGGCAAGAGATTTATCGCTCAGCAGATCCTCTGAAGGACTTCGTGAAGCCAGAAGTAAGGCTAGGAACCCTAAAGAGTCCTGAGGGATACGATCTTTACTACAAGATGACCTTACCCCCAGATCTGGATGAGACAAAAAAGTACCCCGTCGTCCTCTACGTTTATGGTGGACCTCATGCCCAATTAGTTACTGATACATGGAATGGTCTTCGTATGGGCTGGGATACCTATATGGCACAGGAAGGATACATTGTATTCACTATTGATAATAGAGGTTCAGCCAATAGAGGAATGGCATTTGAGAGTGTGACACATCGTCAATTGGGAACTGTAGAAATGGAGGACCAGATGATTGGAATCGATTACCTCCGTTCTCTCCCATACATTGATAGTGACCGTATAGGAGTCTATGGCTGGAGCTTCGGGGGATTCATGACGACAAACTTAATGCTTACACATTCAGATACGTTCAAGGTGGGTGTAGCAGGTGGCCCCGTCATGGATTGGGGATACTACGAGATTATGTATGGAGAGCGTTATATGGACACTCCACAAGAGAACCCAGAGGGCTATGCTAAGAATAGACTGACTGATAGAGCTGGCGATCTCAAAGGGCGATTGCTCTTAATCCACGGAAGTGTGGATCCTGTTGTGGTGCTCCAACACTCGTTCCGCTTCTTAGAAGCATCGGTTAAGGCTGGAACGCTACCCGACTACATGATTTATCCAAATGAAGAACACAATGTTAGAGGACAGGACCGCGTCCATCTGCATCGTGTCATTTGTAGATACTTTGATGATCACCTTAAATAAAATACACACATGATGAATAGTTTAGTCATTGGTAGTGGGGGTAGAGAGCAAGCCATCGCATGGAAGGTAGCTCAGAGCCCGCTCATCAATAAGGTTTTTATAGCTCCAGGAAATGGTGCCCAACAAGATAAGTGCTCTAATGTGGCACTCCATATAGATAACTTTGAGGAGGTTGCTCACTTTATTAAAGAGAATGACATTCAGCTCGTGGTGGTTGGTCCAGAGCAACCATTAGTAGAGGGAATTGTAGATTATCTAGGTGGCGTACAGGGTCTGGAGAAGCTTCACATCGTAGGCCCTTCTAAAGCGGGAGCTATGCTAGAAGGAAGTAAGGACTTTGCCAAAGCATTCATGGAGCGATACGACATACCAACAGCGAAGTACCGTACCTTTACTAATGAGACTTTAGAGGAAGGTCTTAAGTATCTGGAGACCGAGGAGAAGGCTCCTTATGTTCTTAAGGCTGACGGGCTAGCTGCAGGGAAAGGCGTAGTTATACTCGATACCCTAGAGGCTGCTCAGCGTGAAATGAGAGAGATGCTGGGTGGCAAATTTGGCACAGCAGGCTCTAGCGTCGTTGTAGAGACCTATCTTTCTGGAATTGAGTGCTCTGTTTTTGTCCTAACCGATGGAGAGGACTATCTCATGCTTCCTTGTGCAAAAGATTATAAGAGAATCGGTGAGGGCGATACGGGACTAAATACAGGTGGCATGGGAGCAGTGTCTCCTGTCCCATTCGCAAATGATCTCTTCATCGAAAAGGTAGAGGAGTGCATCATCAAGCCAACCATTCAAGGTATCCAAGAGGAGGGTATTGACTACAAAGGGTTTATCTTCATCGGATTAATGAATGTTGGGGGCGACCCTTATGTCATTGAGTATAACTGTCGCATGGGTGATCCAGAGACAGAGGTTGTTATGCCTAGAATTGGAGATGACCTAGTGCCTGCCTTGCTAGCTCTGAGAGATCAGAGACTTAAGGGCATCAAGCCTCTTAACTTACTGAAGCAGGTCGCCACTACTGTCGTCGCAGTGTCGGGAGGTTATCCCGAAGGCTATGAGAAAGGGGCCATCATTGAAGGCTTAGACGAAGAGGGACAGCAGACTCATATCTTCCATATGGGGACGAAGCGAGAGGGAGAAAAGATTCTCACCAATGGTGGTCGAGTCCTTGCCGTAACAGCATTAGGAGATACCCTTCCTGAAGCCCTTAATCGCTCTTACAAAAGACTAGACCTTATTAAATATGATGGCATTACTTTTCGAAAGGATATAGGACAGGATCTACTGAATCTTTAATGTTAGGAGCTATACTCTATAACCTTATTCCAAGTGCCAAAGGATCTTTTTCACTACTGTTAGAGCAGTGGTGGCTCATGCCCATCCTCATCATCTCCTCTATCATCTTATTATGGCGACACACTACACTCGCCTACGGAGATATTAGAGTGAAAAATGGCTGGAGGATAACACTGTCCATAATACTACTGCTGATCACCCCATACTTCTTTGGGGTGACAGCAGGTAATATGGCTCACATTCAGCTACTGTTAGTCATCTTACTCATGGATCGATTTGTGAGTTCCATCTCCGTTCGTCGTTCCACTTTTTTTCTATTTGACGTAGGGTTTCTCATCGGACTATTGAGTATGCTTCACCCAGTGTACCTATTATTTATTCCATACTTTATCATTAAGTATCATCAGTTAGATATAGGTTCTACCCCTCATATCACAGCACAGATATTGGGGACTATCACAGTCTGGGTCTTGTATCTTTTTATTTTTTCAGAGCCTAATACAGATAGCATTTATAGTGCACTTTCCCAAAAGATTGCTCCACTATTATCACCAAAACTACCTACGCTCCTTGATCTCCCAATGTTATTGGGACTGATGCTTTTTCTAGGCTCTATGATGATTCTTTTTTTTAGCATCTATCGAGGGAGCATTAGTAGGGTCCGCTACCTTTATCTGTCACACCTCAGATTTGCTTGGTTCATATTCCTTATAAATCTCATTTACGGTTCGGGGAAGATACTTCTCTCTGCCAGCCTCATGTTGATTATTCTCTTTTTCCCAGCTACTCCAGCTTTATATTTTAGTGCTAGTAGAAGGACATCACGACAACACAACATGATATTCTTTTTGATCTCACTTCTTTTCGCCATGCTTGCATATTGGAGAGGAGTACAAATCCAAATTCACACCATCCAATAAAGATATAATCTATGCTTGACCTTTTGATCGAATATGGCTACATAGGAGTATTTATCGCTGCCTTCTTAGCCGCCACTATATTACCATTCAGCTCGGAAGTGGTTATGAGTGGTGTGTTACTAGCAGGTGCTGATTACTGGACTGTTCTTATTGCAGCAACCATTGGTAACGTACTCGGGGGGATGACATGCTACTGGCTAGGAACTCTAGGCAAGCAAGAATGGATCGTGAAGTACCTCAAAATGAAACCAGAGAAGCTGGATAAGTGGGTGCAGTGGCTGAATGGGAAAGGGTCGTGGATGGCCTTCTGGGTATTCCTACCAGGCGTGGGTGACTTTTTTGCGGTGGCATTAGGGCTGCTCCGAGCCAATCCATGGAGTGTACTTGCATGGATGTCGGCAGGAAAATTTCTCAGGTACCTATTTATCGGAGAAGCTTTTACGATAATCTTTGAAGCTATCAAGTCAGCCTTGTAATTTTTTATCTAAGACATCGTTACTCGCCGATATTCATGGTGTTAGGCCCAGTATAATTCGAATCTTATCACTATATTTGTGAAAAGAGACCAATTAATAATAAAAACTAACACATTATGGAAAGACAAGAAAAGGAGAGACTAACATCATTGGGATTTGACACATTGGCAGTACATGGAAGTGCACACAAAAATCCCTTCGGAGCACTATCTACACCAATATACCAAACCTCTACGTTTGTTTTTGATAGTGCAGAACAGGGTGGACGCCGTTTTGCACTAGAGGAAGATGGGTATATATACTCAAGACTTGGGAATCCAACCTGCACACAAGTTGAAGAAAAGTTGGCTCTTCTAGAGGGAGCAGAAGCTGCAGTGAGTACTGCATCTGGAATTGGAGCTATTACATCAGCATTATGGGTGTTGGTACAAAAAGGGGATCATATAGTAGCACAAAAGACCCTCTACGGATGTACCTACGCATTCCTTAGCCATGGACTTTCGCGATACGGTGTAGATGTGACCTTTATAGACATGAACGATGAGCAGGCGTTAAGAGATGCCATCCAACCAAATACTAAGGTGGTGTATTTTGAGTCCCCAGCAAACCCTACCATGGAGATGGTGGATATAGAAGCGGTATCAAAGATTGCTCATGAGCAGGAGGGTATTACCGTGATGGTAGATAATACCTACTGTACCCCATACATTTGTCGTCCTCTTGAATATGGTGCAGATGTAGTGGTCCACTCTGCAACAAAATATCTTAATGGTCATGGAGATGTGATAGCAGGGTTCGTTGTCGGATCAGAGGAGTATATCAAAGAAGTACGACTAGTGGGAATCAAAGACCTTACAGGTGCTTCACTCGGACCACTTGAAGCCTTCCTTATTAATCGAGGGATGAAAACCCTCTCTATTCGTATGGATCGCCATTCAGAAAATGCACAAAAGGTAGCTGAATATCTAATGGAGCATGATAAGGTGGTGAGCGTAGAATATCCTGGACTTAAAAATTTCCCACAAAGAGCACTAGCAGAAAAGCAGATGAAGCTACCTGGTGGTATGATTTCATTTGAACTTCATGGGGGAAAAGAAGCAGGTAAGCGACTTTTGAATGCCTGTAAGCTATGTTCGGTAGCTGTTAGCCTTGGTGACACCGAGACCCTTATACAGCACCCAGCTAGTATGACCCACTCACCATATACACCTGAAGAGTGTGCTGCAGCAGGTATATCACAAGGATTAGTTCGCCTTTCCGTAGGTCTTGAGAACGTAGAAGATATCATTGCTGATCTAGAACAAGCACTTGAGCAGGCATAATAACCTACAAAAAGCCTAAAAAAGAGTCACACCACGGTGTGACTCTTTTTTTTAGCCAAGTCTATTTAAGTACTCTCAACGGATTGTAAGGGTGCCTTCAAAATATTGTACGGTTACTGAACTTGCTTACAAAAGTTATACCGGCATTATCCACGCATAGTACCGGTATAACACTTGCCCCTTTTGATTATTCTGAGTCATTAAAATATGTGTCTAACTCATTATGATTCAATTAATTGAATGTAATGAATCATTGGACTCTCATCAAGATGCTTTCTCAGGTTACTCAATTATATGTATCCTTCTTTCAGTACTATAGTCTGGCACAGCTCCCAACTCCTTAAGCCATTCTATGGTAGCATCTGCAGTAGTTACGTACAGGCTTTTACCTTTTTCTTTATGAGGAAACTTATATACAGTAGCCATATAGTTATTTATTACCACCTTATAGCTTTTGTTTAGGTCCATGGGTTTATCATCTACCGTCAGTAGCTCTACATCTTTGACTTTCACGATCTCATCTCCCTCTTTTTCCATCTGATATCTTACATGCATTCCCGAAGGGATCAAGGGTGATACGCCATCTAGCTGTACCGCATTTAGGATGAGTTCACGTATCTCTGCACCAGTTAATTCATAGGCTATAATCTCATTTCCAAATGGATCTAGGGTATATATATCCATCATCGAAACATCGCCCTTAGGAAGGAAATTGATACGCACACCCCCAGGATTGATCACCGCTATATCAGCTTCACCCTTCGTCCTTTGTGCATCAACCATCAGGTATCCCAACTGCTCCTTGCCTTTTAGGCTCCTCTCTGTGGTAGCAATCTTTACATCTAGCCCTGAATTAGCAATAAGTGTATCCACCATAGCCCGAACCTCAGGATTTTCTTTGCCAGTATTGGGGATAGGGATCAGTTGATACGCATACTCTTTTCGCCGATCTGGATAAATGGTGATGGTAATGAATGAAGCGTACTTCAATTTATTTTGAGCTTGAGTAATACGGATACCATTATGCTCGTGGAACCTATCCAGCTTCGTGTGAGAGTGCCCTCCAATGATCAAATCTGCTGCTCCAGTAGGCAAGGCATTAGCGAGCTTTATATCCTCATTGAAGCCATAATGATTAAGATAGATAAATAAATCATTACCCTCACGTAATGCTTGATACTCCTTTTTGGCAGTTTCCACAGCATCTAGGAATGTAAATCCCTTAGTATTCGAAGGGTGAGAATCTGGATAACCACTACTATTGATGTATAGAACTGAAGAAAAAGCAACTCGTAAGCCATTCGGCATCACAAATACCTTATTTCTCTTTAAGGGGTGTGTGTCATCTTTGTACACCGCATTTGCACATATATAGTCGAAGTCAGAAGCTTCAAAGTTCTTGATCATCTGCTCCGCAGTTACATCGAACTCGTGATTTCCTAGAGCAGATAGGTTGAACCCTAGCTTGTTCATCAACCATATCATAGGCATCCCTTTCTCAGGGTATTGGTCATTGACAGGATTTCCGGTCTGATTATCCCCACCTGATACCAATAACATATCTGGATATATAGCCCTTAAGCTATCTGCAATATAGGCAAGTCGGGGAAAATGTTCAATAGCAGCGTGTATATCATTTACTGCTAATATTTGCAACTGACGAGGCTCATTATCTCTAACAGCTACTGTGTGACGTGATGAGACACCACAACTCGAATAAAAGAGGACAAGCGTAATAGAGTAAATAGCAAATCCCCATTTCAAAAAACTCTTCTTCATGATGATTGATTTATATTTATAATTTTAATTGAACTCCGTCGCTCAGCATGCCATCTAAGGCCATCTCATTACCGTACTGATCCTCTACTTTAGGGATGGGATGAGGTAGGCGAATGTCCATTTCGCTTGCATAGATATTCAGAGCATCTATCACTTTTGCTCCTTCAAACACCTCTATCACCATATCATTGACATACACTTTCATCTCTCAAAATTTATTTATTTGTTATTAAAACCTCGTAGATGCCCCGCCGCCGCCTGACATTCCTCCGCCCCAGGAGCCACCACCTCCTCCGAAGCCGCCTCCTCCGCCCCAAGGGCCAGAGCCTCTAGAGCTAGACATCGGAGCAATGTACTTGAAGGGTATCAATTCCTCATGTGTATATCCACAATTATCACAATGAAATTGGTAAGCCCTTAGACCATTTATGCCGATACGGGCTTTGCGAGCTATCGTTGCACCATCATACTTGACTAACCCTTGATGCCCACAATGCTCACACCGTATAAAGTGTTCTAATGTCTCTTTCCTGCGTGACCGTCCAATCATGGCGATTATGATTATATATATAAAGAATGCTATGGTAAAAACCAAAAAATAGATAAGCATCATCGAGGGAAGAGGTGCATCCTGACGTTTGATGAATTGCTTATAACTGATAGCCTGCTTCTTCATACGTTTTGTATACCAACGATCTGTTAGATAGATGACAAGCAAGCCAAATAGATTCCACAGTCCAAATATTTTAAGAAAAGATGCAATCTCGGCAGACTCCTGCGCTTGTCTCTCTTGCTCAGCTCGAAGTAATTCCGAATCACCCTCCATCGCTTTCCTAATCTCGGTAAGACCAGATATCAAACCTTTTCCCCACTCTCCTTGCTTAAAGTGTGGCACCATCACTTTTGTCTGGATCAACTTGGAAAGGCCATCCGTGAGAACACCCTCCACTGCGTATCCAGTCTCGAAGGTTATCTCACGATGCCCCTCTGCCGTTAGTAATAAAATCAGTAACCCATTATCGGCATTCTTGATACCAATCCCCCAATCATTAAAAAGCTCATTCGCAAACTCTCTGGCATCGCCATACCTGCTACCATCAATCGCAGGCAGTATCACGATAGCCACTTGTACAGTGAGAGAGTCACGCATCTCTAATATCTCTTGATTAAGCGTTGTTAATTCATTTATGCTAAGTACCCCTTCAGGATCTGATACAAATTGTGTGCGATCTCTGAGCTGTATGTTAGGAACATCCTTAACGCGATATTCCTTTTGAGCTTTTGCAAACGAAAAGCTCAAGGGTAATAGCAACAAAGTTATAATTATGATCCGTCTTATCTCTCTCATCACTTAAAATGCTACCTCTACAGCCTTATCCGCACCTTCTGATGCTGTAAAGTACTCCTTAACGTCGAAGCCTAAAAGTTTGACAAACAAATTATTAGGAAATTTCCGAGAATAACTGTTGTAGTTCTTTACCTGTTCTATAAATCTCTTTCTCTCAACTGAAATCCTATTCTCTGTCCCTTCTAATTGACTCTGAAGCATCAAAAAGCTATCACTTGCCTTCAGGTCAGGGTAAGCCTCTACTGTTACCATTAGTCGGGAAAGAGCTTGACTCAGTTCATCCTGTGCTGCTAGGTATTCCTGTATTCCTTCGGCATTGATATTTTCAGGGTTCACTTGTATTTGGGTAGCTTTTGAGCGTGCCTCTACCACTTTCGTCAAGGTCTCCTGCTCATGCTCTGCATACCCCTTAACGGTATTGACGAGGTTAGGGATCAGGTCACTACGTCGCTCATATTGATTGGAAACCTGACTCCAAGCAGCATTTACATTCTCCTCATTCTTTACCAATTTATTATATACAGCTGCACCATATCCAACGATAGAGAGCAGAAGTACTAATATCACTAAGATACCTACAGTACGTTTTTTCATATCTACACAGAGTTTTTAATTTTTACTATTTTCAACACCATAAAGATACTCAAATTCAGGTTACATATGGTTAATACCAATGGAATTTAGGTGAAACTTCACCGCCTATATTTTTGGATAACACCATATACGTCAATGATCTGATATTATCTCTCTCTTCTGTAAACACATAAACAACAAGAAATGGAGAGAGCTATTAGGTGCCATAGAAAAGGTAATTAAGTTACATCAATCAGCACACCTATTACCATTCGGAAGAATCATGAGCCATAACGGAGTAAAGTCTCATCAAAATTCAAATAATCAATACGTAACCCACTAAAATAAAAGAGGAAACAAATCTTATCAAAATGTAAATAGCAGAGGCATATTATAGTGTAATAAGTCGGCGAAAATTTAGTTATATGAAAAAGAAATGCTTCTCATAGGAAAAAATATTTTTTCTTATGAGACGGAGAACGGCTTCCTATAGGAAGCATTATGAGCATTTATCAAGAAATAGATTTGTGATTGTAATTTTCCAAAATGATCCTTCTTGCTACGTTTTGAGACTTTGTATTTACCATTCATTATTGGTGTGTCACAAGCTTTGTATCTCAGCTAGTCGTGGGGAGCATAGCTTATGCTTGTGAATCGTTTGGGGGGTCCTTCTATTATAACTCTCATCGAAGGATTTCGTCTCCTCTCTGAAGAGTTCAGCTTGGGGAATGGAGGAACGGTTTCTAACTGCCCAGAGACCTATGATGTGTGGCGTAGCGTCACCCTTGCCTAATGTGTTATCACAGGGTTTTGAAATGATTAATCGGATGGAAAATAGTATATTTGTGTGAAAATGAATTACACCAAATATCTATAGATAATTATACGTAAATGAAAACGTTAGTAGTCGTAGGGCATCCGTGCCTGAAGAATTCTGTGATTAATAAGGCTTGGGTCAATGCACTTAGGCCATACGAGAATGACCAAATGAAGATTCATATCCTAGAGGACGCCCTTTTGGAAGATGGAACATTTGACATCAAAAAAGAGCAAGACCTTCTGGAGCAATATGACCGAATCGTACTCCAATTCCCTCTATATTGGTATATGCCACCAGCTATTATGAAGCTCTGGATGGATACTGTCTGGGCTGAAGGCTGGGCATGGGGCGAAGGTGGAGATCGAATGAAAGGCAAGGTGATAGATGCTGCCACCTCCTGCGGAGCTCCAGAGGTGGCCTTTAGTCAGACTTCATTAGCTACATACCTCTCTTTCGTACAGGGCTCAGCTGGGTTTGTTCAAGCCAAAGGCGGTGAATATTTTGCCTTCTATGCTGCAGAGAGCTTTGGGTATGAGACTCGCCTAAAAGAGAATTGCAAGGAATATATAAGTTTTATAGTCAAGTAATATTATGAGAAAGCTGTGTATAAAAGATGAAACAGGTGTTCTAAAGAGCGTTATCGTGGGGCTCGGAACGAATCCCGGTCCTGTACCCACTTTGGATGAAGCTTATGATGCCAAGAGCTATAGCACACTAATAGCCGGAACGTATCCAGCAGATGAGGATTTAGAACGTGAGGTGGAAGGGCTTGCTAAGGCCTTGAAAGGGGAGGGCATCGAGGTGCTCCGTCCGAAAGAGTTGCCTGGAGTGAATCAAATTTTCTCACGTGATGTGGGATTCGTGATTGAGGACAAGTTGATTCGTGCCAATATTATCCCAGAGCGTCAAGAAGAGTTGAATGCTTATAAAGAGGTCCTAGCCGATATTGATCCAAAAAACATTGTGATACCACCTGAGCATGTTCATATTGAGGGTGGAGACGTCTTGGTGTATAGAGATAAGATCTTCCTCGGAACTTACCTTAGTCCTAACTACAGCTCATTCAAGATGGCACGTACTAATAAGTACGCTATCGGATTTCTTAAGGAGCTATTCCCTGAGAAGGACATAATCCCAGTGGAGCTGATCAAGCATGATACCGATCCTTATACTGGGGTCTTGCACCTTGACTGCTGCTTCCAGCCAGTTGGTGAGGATAAGTGTATCCTTTTCCCTGGAGCCTTCCGTCATGTGGAGGATTGGGAATACATTATGGATGTCTTTGGTCGTCAAAATACTTGCGTGATTTCACGTCAAGAAATGTATGAGATGAATACTAATATCTTTAGTATCTCTCCTAAGAAAGCGATTATTGACAGCACATTTACCAGATTGCAAGGTTGGCTAAATCATAGAGGCATTGAGACGCTCACTGTCCCATATCGTGAGGTGAGTAAGCTAGGAGGTCTGCTTCGCTGTACCACTTTCCCATTGGAGCGTAGCTACTGATTCATTATAGAGATGGCAAAGAAGGATAGCAAAAAGGTTTTTCTCTGTACGGAGTGCGGTGCGGACTTCCCAAAATGGTCTGGCAAGTGTCCAGTCTGCGGGGAGTGGAATACCCTAAAGGAATTTACGGTCCGTGCAGAAAAAGACCCGGGGTTGCGTATCCGTACAGACCGCCCAATGCAGGATAAGAGTCCGATCCCTCTTAGTGAGGTGTCGGGCGAATCAGCTCCAAGAATGGATCTTAAAGATGGTGAGCTGAATCGTGTCTTGGGTGGTGGCTTGGTCAAGGGATCTCTCGTTTTGATCGGAGGTGAGCCTGGAATAGGTAAGAGTACCCTTATCCTGCAGAGTGTAGTGCGGAACACGGAGTTGAAAACACTCTATGTCAGTGGAGAGGAGAGTATCGGGCAGATTCGCTTAAGGGCAGAGCGTCTGACAGATGCTGATACTGTGGAGCACTGCCTCCTATATGGCGAGACTCAGTTGGAGACCATTCTGGAGTCCACTCTAGATCTGATGCCAGATCTTTTGGTGGTGGATTCTATTCAGACCATTCATACCAGTCGTAGTGATTCGTCAGCTGGGAGTTTATCTCAAGTACGGGAATCTACGGCTGCTTTGCTCTCCTTTGCGAAAGAGTATGAGATCCCAGTAATTATAGTGGGTCATATTACCAAGGATGGCTCTATAGCTGGTCCTAAGATGCTGGAGCACCTAGTGGATACTGTCCTTCGTTTCGAGGGAGATCAGAATCATCAGTATCGTATCCTTCGTGCTATTAAGAACCGCTTTGGAAATACTTCAGAGATTGGTCTCTATGAGATGCAAAATAGTGGGTTGAGACAAGTGACTAATCCGAGTGAGATGCTACTGACAAGTCGGGATAATGATCTCTCAGGCGGAGCAATAGCAGTGACGATAGAGGGTATCCGACCATTATTGGTTGAGGTGCAGGCATTAGTCAGTAGTGCTGTATATGGCACCCCTCAGCGCGCGGCAAATGGTGTGGATTATCGGAGGGTCAATATGCTTTTGGCTGTGCTTGAAAAAAGAGCAGGCTTTAAGCTGATTCAGAAAGATGTCTTTCTGAATATTGCTGGAGGCTTGACCCTCTCTGACCCAGCATTAGATCTTGCTATCCTTGCAGCGGTCCTTTCCTCTAGCCTTGACGTCCCTATCTCCAGAGAGGTTTGTATTACTGGGGAGGTTGGTTTGAGCGGAGAGGTACGTGCTGTCTCTCGCATACAGCAGCGGATAGCTGAGGCTGAGAAAATTGGCTTCAAGAGAATGCTCTTGCCAGCTGACAATATGAAAGGATTGGATATGGGCAGTTACTCTATTCGGTTATTACCTGTTAGTAGAGTGGACGAAGCATTTCGAACTCTTTTCAGAGAATAAGATCTAAAATAAATGCCGTAAAAAAGTCCGCACCTAAATGATAGATGCGGACTTTTTTGTTCTTTCTTGTGATGCTTATCAGAAGCTTCTACGCTCTTTAATACGAGCTTTCTTACCAGTTAATCCACGTAGGTAGTAAATCTTAGCACGACGTATGCGACCAACTTTATTAACTGTGATCTCTTCAATGAAAGGTGAGTTAAGAGGGAAAATTCTTTCTACGCCAACCCCACTTGAGATCTTACGTACGGTGAATCTTCTGTTCTTTCCTTCTCCAACGATCTTGATAACATCACCGCGGAAAATCTGAATACGCTCTTTCGCTCCCTCACGAATACGATAAGCAACTGAGATGTTATCCCCACTCTTAAATGATGGGTGCTCCTTACCTTGAGCCATCTCCTGCTCTACAATCTTAATTAAATCCATTTTGAATTTTGCTTGTATTATTTAGTAATTCACTAAACGCAATATAACCGGACCACACAATTCTTTCCGGCAGAGATTACGCAAAGCGGTGCAAAGTTACCAATTATTTCTCTCTCCTCCAACCCCGTTGACCTTTGCTGTTGTCGTGCCCGCTTTTCTAGGCAATAGAAGGATTGAAAGAAACAAAGATCAGATATTGACAATAGGGGATAGGGTGACGTGAGTGATGGCATCAGAGGCAATTTCTTCGCCCAAGAATATAGATGCTAATTCGTTGAAAAGGTCTTTCTCCTCTGTAGTACAATACTTTGTCTGCCCACCAGTGCTAAGACGCTTTTCCATTTCTGGGTGTCTGAGTAAATATTTCTTGAGCGACTGAGCTAAAATATCTCCCTGTCCAATAGCGTTAAGTCCTTCTGGTAAAAGTTCATTGATGATGGGCATTAGTAGGGGATAGTGAGTGCAGGCAAGTTGGATATATGAGATCTTTGGATCTATAGATAGAAGCTTGTCTAAATCACGCTTAAGAAAGTATTTTACGCCTTCATTACCATCGAGTTCCCCATTTTCAATTAGAGGTACCCACATCGGTGTTGCCATCTGTGTTAGGTGAATGTTGGGTGCATATTTCTCAGCCTCAACTCCATAAGAGTTACTGCTGATGGTTGCTTTTGTACCTACTAATCCTACGTGCGTACCATTTGGCAGTTGTCCTAAATGCTCAATGACGGGCCGAATAACTCCAAGAACTCGTCGGGATGGGTCGGAGCTCTTAACGAGATCGGTTTTTTGAATGCATCTAAGTGCCTTTGCCGATGCTGTATTACATGCGAATATTATTAGGGGGCAACCTTGAGCAAAGAGGAAGGAAACGGCCTCTCTGCTATATTGGTAGATAACCTCATAGGAGTGAGAGCCGTATGGTGCACGAGCATTATCCCCCAAATAGAGATAGTCGTACTGTGGCAGTACTTTCTGAAGGTAGCGTAGGATGGTTAGACCTCCGTAGCCTGAGTCAAATATGCCTATTGCTCCTTTCTTGGTTGTCTCCATCAGATGTTGACCTCAATGTCTCTCCCAAATGGGGATAGGGCAACTTTTGCTAACTTGAAGTGCTTGGTCCCCCATGGAATACCAATGATTGTAATGCACAATAGTATCCCAAAAAGAAGATGCGTTAGTGCGATGATGATCCCTGGTATGAACCATAGTACATTCCCGAGACAGCTCAAGGCACCCTCATTAGTTACCCTAGCATTACTACCAAAAGGGAAAAGCATAAGGAGTCCTAGCTTGAAGCATTGCAAGCCGAATGGAATTCCAATGATCGTGATGCATAGGGCTAAGCCTACTGAAAAGTATTCTACGGCTGTGGCTAATCCGCCAAAGATCCACCAAATAATGTTTCCTAAAAGATTTTTCATTGTGTAAGTCGACTATAAAAAGTGTACTATTTCTTCATCAATAGGATTTCCAAGTAAGAAATCTCTAACGCTAGTTCGTTTTTTACTAGGGTATTGTATTTCTAGTAGCTCAATAGTGCCATTTAGACACTTAATAAACAACCGTCCATCTCGTATTTTGAGCTTTCCTGGCTGTAGATGGGTGAGGTCTTCCTCTGCTATTCGTGATTTAAAGACTTTGATTTCGATGGGTTTTTCTTCATGATGGACGAGCGTAGCTATGGCTGCAGGGTAGGGACTCATAGCTCTAACGCATAGATGTATCTGCTCAGCATTACTTCCCGTGAAGCTCAGTTGTCTATCTTCTTTGAATATCTTTTGTGCGTACTTAAGCTTTGATGCATCAGCTGTCATTTGAGACCGACCAGAGCATCCTCCAATTTCTATTAGATCCACCGTCTTAAGCACGAGTTTTCCGCCGATAGTCATGAGCTTGTCATGGAGTGATCCACCGTCATCCTCTGGTGTTATGGCTACCTTTTCCTGTAAGATGATTAGACCTTCATCAATCTTCTCATTTAGGAAGAAGGTCGTTACGCCTGTCTCACTTTCTCCATTCATGATGGCCCGCTGGATTGGAGCTGCCCCTCTATAGTTTGGTAAAAGTGAAGCGTGAAGGTTAAAGGTCCCCTTATCTGGCATTGCCCATACCTCCTTTGGTAGCATCCTAAAGGCTACTACTATAAAGAGATCAGCTCCAAGTCCTTTGAGTGCTGTTAGAAAAGCCTCGTCCTTAAGGGACTCGGGCTGCAATAAGGGTACGCCTGGTAGTTTGCTTGTAGCAACAGCCTTTACAGCCGAGGGTCGTAGCTGATGACCACGTCCCGCAGGGCGATCAGGTGTCGTTACTACTCCTACGATATTATAACCACCGTCGATTAGATCTTCTAATACGTGGCTAGCAAATTCGGGGGTGCCAAAATATAGTATGTTTAATTTGCTCATTATTTTATGTTATTCTCCTCCAAAGTTTTCATTTAGGACCTCTCTATATTGATTGAAAATCTGTGATTTAGAGACAAAGCCGAGATACTTCCCATTATCATCTTCTACTGGAAGATTCCATGCTCTCGTATCATCAAAGATTTTCATTACATCATCCATGCTCATAGAGGTGTTAACTCTAGCCTCTGCTGATACCATGAAGGTCTCCACCTTAAAGCGTTCGTATAGTTCTGGCCTGAACATGATGTTTCGAATGTTATCAAGTAATACCATTCCCACCATTCGGTCCTTATCATCTAAGACTGGGAATATATTCCTATTACTCTGCCCAAAGATTCTGACAGTATCGCCCAGTGTCATCTTTGGATGCAATATACTAAAGTCATTTTCAATGACATGACTTAATTCCATCAATGTCAGCACGGCTTTATCTTTGTGGTGCGTTACCAATTTTCCCTTCTCTGCTAATCGCATAGAGTAGATACTATGTGGTAAAAATAGTTTGATTGTTGCAAACGAGCTAATGGAGACAATAAGCAGAGGTAAGAATAAATTATATCCCCCAGTTAATTCAGCAATCAGGAAGGTGCCGGTCAGCGGAGCATGCATGACACCAGCCATCACACCAGCCATTCCCATAAGGGCAAAGTTATCCGTGGGGAGGTGTCCAATGACGCCGAGTAGGTTCATTACATAGCTGAATACAAAGCCCACCAAAGCTCCAATAAATAGACTAGGAGCAAATACTCCACCACAGCCACCTCCAGCATTCGTGGCCACAGTAGCAAAGACTTTTGTAGTCATGGTCAGAAAGAGGAATACAGGGAGCAACCATACATTATTGTCCATCAATTCAAATAGTGAGCCCTGCATGACACTGCCACCATTACCCTTAATTAAATCTGAAATGGTGACATATCCCTCTCCGTATAGTGGGGGAAATAAGAAGATCAGTGTACTTAGAATAAGTGCACTAACCATGAAACGTTTCCAATAGCTATCCCCCCTTTTGATGCGTTGCTCTAAGGCAAATGAGATCTTAGTGAAGTATAATGAGGCAAGTCCAGAAAGGATCCCTAATACAATGACCCATGGGACACGCTGAATGGTGAATAGTTCCGTTGCCTCATAAGAGAACATAGCTTCGCTTCCAAAAAAGACATAGGAGAGTGTAGCTGCTGTTACGGATGAGATGAGTAGGGGTAGTACACTAGTCAGTGTCAGGTCCATCATCAGTACTTCGATGACGAATATTAGTCCGGTGATAGGGGCTTTGAAAATCCCAGATACAGCACCGGCAGCTCCACAGCCGAGCAATAGCATTAAGTTGCGATGCTCTAGGTGAAAGTAACGCCCTACGTTGCTCCCAATCGCCGATCCTGTAAGCACAATAGGAGACTCTGCTCCGACGGATCCCCCCATCCCGATGGTAATGGCAGAGGCTACAATGGAGCTCCACATGTTGTGTGGCTTGAGTCTACTTTTTCTCTGGCTAATTGAGTATAGGATTTTCGTTACCCCATGACTGATATCTTCCTTCAAAAGATACTTCACGAAAAGTCCAGAGAGGAGGACTCCAACTACAGGTAGTATCAGGTAATTGAAATATAAATCCTTACCCACTTGTATGCCTGTAGCATATCTTTGGATGATATGTATCGTGCTCTTCAGTAAGGCTGAGGCTACCGAGCATAGGATCCCAATGATAAAAGCCAGAATCCCAATGAATGCAGATTCTGGTATGATTCGCTCACGCCATCTCAAGAATCGGTATAATCTTCCGTCTGGAGTTTTCGCAATACCCATTGTTAGTGCCTCTCTTTATCTTATGATCTTAAATGTGCCGTCTGCATTAAGCTTAATGATGCTTGATGCCTTAGCCTTATGTCGGTCCCCTTGTCGATACTTCACAACGTAATCTACACCATCAATAATCTCCTGGGATATATCCCCAAAATGCGATGGGGATGGTTCTCCCGAAATGTTAGCCGATGTACTGACAATCGGCTTGTGTAGGCGTTCCCCAAGAGCTTTGCAAAAAGGCTCACTATCGACCACGCGGATAGCTGCACTGCCATCCTCCGCCAATAGGTTGTGAGCTAGTCCTTTTACATTAGGGTAAATAATGGTGAGTGGAGTGGTGGTGGCCTCAATGAGGTCATAGGAAATCTCGGGGATTTCTTGCATCAATCCTATTAGTTTAGCATTACTATCCACGATGCTTATCATAGCCTTTGCATCTGCTCTCTTTTTCAGAGCATAAATCTTCGCTACAGCCTCTGGGTTTGTGGCGTCACAGCCAATCCCCCAGATTGTATCCGTTGGATAGAGGATGAGTCCTCCATTCTTAAGCACTTCGAGTGCTCTCTGAAGATCATCCCTTTCGTATTTCGCAATGTGTCCTGAATTCATATTCGAATGTTTTATCCCCACAAAATTACCTAAATTACCTTAATCATAAAAAACGTATCATATACTCTTATCTTAATTAGTTGTTTTATGGCTTTTCACCTTGTGATTAACCTAAGAGACTTGACTTTATAAAAGGGCTATATTGTATTTAATCAAGGTAACTATAGAAGTTATCAGGTATGAGAGTTGGTCTTCAAGAGATGAGTGTTATTGAATCGTCAGCTGTTGAAAAACATGTGGGGATAAAAGTATTTATGTGTAGGTAAGGCAGTCTTTAACGAAATAGCCTCTATAAATATAATAATGTGTACTATAAGTTTCTTTTGGTGAATATCTCTACATTTCACTAGTAGTGGTAGTCTTAATTTATGATCAGAATGCCTCTCAATAGTTTATTGAGTAATCTTCATTATGTGGTATAAAAACTTAACCCTTTCCTGAATGACCCATATTTCATCTATATATTATTAAAAAGTAGGGGGCTTGTACCAGTTTGTCATAAGAGAATATTTAATCTAATGTTTCCGTGCAAATAGTTCTCTTATTTAAACTAATATGATGTGTTTAATCAAAAACAGAAATAGTGGTAGCTGTGAACAGTTGATTAAAGCCAGAAATAATCATAATCGTTCGGAAATGGATTATATATAAGTTTCTAAGAAAAATAATTATTCTTAATGGAATACTTTGAGATCGCAGATGTATAAAAGGATCTTCATAATTTTTGTCTGGCTTAAAAGCCCCAAATTAGCTAGATTTTCAAATAAAACCTCCTAAAAGGCTTGGTGGATTAAAAAAATCTATATACCTTTGCGCTCGCAAATGAGAAATCAGATGCACGAGACGCTCTCAGAGGAGAGATTTTTAGTCTCAGGTAAAGAAGAAAAAAAGACTTCGAAAAAAACTTTCTAAAAGTTTTGGTAGAATGAAAATCTTTAGTATCTTTGCACTCGCAAATGAGAAATCAGCTGCACGAGACGCTTTCAGCGGAAAGCAATCAAGTCTCAAGCGAAGAGAAAAAAGAACTTCAAAAAAACTTTCTAAAAGTTTTGGTAGAATGAAAATATTTAGTATCTTTGCAACCGCAAATAAGAAACGAAGATGAGACGTTCCAAGCGAGGAACTGAGTCCTTCAATTGATGAGAAAATATTTTTCAAATTGTTTGTTGGGATGAAAATCTTTAGTATCTTTGCAATCACAACCCGCTAAGCGAGGTTGATTAAAAATAAGAGATCATAGACATATTGAGACAAGGATATTGAGGAGAGATTCTCAATATTATACAAACAAGTAGTACAAGGAACATTAGTGTTTATAATACAATGTGCCACTGTCAATGACAGAAGAGACTTTTTGGGTGTATAGATTTACGAATAAGTTTTAAACGCAAATTTTGATGTTAGGAAGACAGAATCTATAGCAAAAGATATAATAAAAATTTTTTTGACAATGGAGAGTTTGATCCTGGCTCAGGATGAACGCTAGCGATAGGCTTAACACATGCAAGTCGAGGGGTAACGAGTGAGAAGCTTGCTTCTTACGTCGACGACCGGCGGATGGGTGAGTAACGCGTATGCAACTTGCCTCTGAGTGGGGAATAACCCGGAGAAATCCGGACTAATACCGCATACTCTCATATTATTGCATGATGATATGAGGAAAGAATTTTGCTCAGAGATAGGCATGCGTTCCATTAGTTAGTTGGTGAGGTAACGGCTCACCAAGACATCGATGGATAGGGGCGCTGAGAGGCGTAACCCCCACACTGGGACTGAGACACGGCCCAGACTCCTACGGGAGGCAGCAGTGAGGAATAATGGTCAATGGAGGCAACTCTGAACCTGCCAAGTCGCGTGAAGGAAGACTGCCCTATGGGCTGTAAACTTCTTTAGTAGGTGAGTAGAAATAGGTACGTGTACCTATAGGCAAGTAACCTAAGAATAAGTATCGGCTAACTCCGTGCCAGCAGCCGCGGTAATACGGGGGATACGAGCGTTATCCGGATTTATTGGGTTTAAAGGGTGCGTAGGTGGCTGTTTAAGTTGATGGTGAAAAGCTGTGGCTCAACCATGGTCTTGCCGTCAAAACTGGATAGCTTGAGTGTAGATGATGTAGGCGGAACGCGTAGTGTAGCGGTGATATGCATAGATATTACGCAGAACTCCAATTGCGAAGGCAGCTTACAAAGTTACAACTGACACTGAGGCACGAAAGCGTGGGTATCAAACAGGATTAGATACCCTGGTAGTCCACGCCGTAAACTATGATTACTCAGAGTATGCGATATACAGTATGCTCTCAAGCGAAAGCGTTAAGTAATCCACCTGGGGAGTACGTCGGCAACGATGAAACTCAAAGGAATTGACGGGGGCCCGCACAAGCGGAGGAACATGTGGTTTAATTCGATGATACGCGAGGAACCTTACCTGGGATTGAAATGTATATGCGTATTCCTTGAAAGAGGAATAGTTCACTTCGGTGACATATATGTAGGTGCTGCATGGTTGTCGTCAGCTCGTGCCGTGAGGTGTCGGCTTAAGTGCCATAACGAGCGCAACCCTTATCGTTAGTTACTAGCAGGTAAAGCTGAGGACTCTAGCGAGACTGCCGTCGTAAGGCGAGAGGAAGGTGGGGATGACGTCAAATCAGCACGGCCCTTATATCCAGGGCGACACACGTGTTACAATGGTGAGGACAAAGGGTAGCTACCTGGTGACAGGATGCCAATCTCCAAACCTCATCTCAGTTCGGATCGGAGTCTGCAACTCGACTCCGTGAAGCTGGATTCGCTAGTAATCGCGCATCAGCCATGGCGCGGTGAATACGTTCCCGGGCCTTGTACACACCGCCCGTCAAGCCATGGAAGTCGGGAGTACCTGAAGTGCGTTGCCGCAAGGAGCGCCCGAGGGTAAAACTGGTAACTGGGGCTAAGTCGTAACAAGGTAGCCGTACCGGAAGGTGCGGCTGGAACACCTCCTTTCTGGAGCGTAGTTTCGAGATCTTGAAGACGTCAAGGTGCAAAAGAGTTTAAAACGAAAGAGATTTATGAGCTACTTGTAAAGAGTAGCGACTTAAAGAGTCTTAGACGTTATAGACATTAGGTGGTACAAAAATGTAGAAACATTAGTAGAGACTCGTATCTACTTGTTTGGTCCTTGTTCTTAATATATAATATACGGCAACCCTATTATTTATACTGCCGCGTAGCGTAGAGTGAGAAGGGTGGGGTCTTTGTCCGCAAAAGAGTCCCATAGCTCAGTTGGTTAGAGCGCTACACTGATAATGTAGAGGTCGGCAGTTCAACTCTGCCTGGGACTACAGAAGAGGGGAAGTTAGGAGTTAGAGCTCAGAGGAGCCAATAGAACTCAAGAGGGAGATAGGAAAGTATAGATAAAAGGGGAATTAGCTCAGCTGGCTAGAGCACCTGCCTTGCACGCAGGGGGTCATCGGTTCGAATCCGATATTCTCCACAAAAAAAGTGATACATTGAGTATCAAGAGATCATAGACATATTGGCAAGTAGATATTGAAACAATAGTAGAGAGACGAGATAATAATATTATTTCTGACTTATAAATAAAATTAAGGTAGAGGTAATCAATTTCTTGAGAATTTTACTTGAGCGACAATGTTTTTAGTATACTATATAAAGTTATGTAATTTCGTTATACGACATTATGCTTTACTTTGATTTATTGAAGTAAAGATAAAGGCTATAAAGTAAGTAAGGGCAGACGGTGGATGCCTAGGCTCTAAGAGGCGAAGAAGGACGTGATAAGCTGCGAAAAGCTGTGGGTATTGGCACATACGACTTGATCCACAGATATCCGAATGGGGCAACCCGATAGGACTAACCTCCTATCACTGTGCGTAAGCATAGAGCAAACGTGGGGAACTGAAACATCTAAGTACCCATAGGAGAAGAAAACAATAGTGATTCCCTTAGTAGTGGCGATCGAACGGGGACGAGCCCAAACCACTGATGTTTCGGCATGAGTGGGGTTGTAGGACCACGATAAAGTTACAGGCGGTATCGAATAGAAGAGCACTGGAAAGTGCCACCAAAGAGGGTGATAGTCCCGTACATGAAGAGAAGGCCTGGCTAGTGGTATCCTGAGTAGTGCGGGACACGTGAAATCCTGTACGAAACTGGGGGGTCCATCCCCCAAGGCTAAATACTCCTTAGAGACCGATAGTGAACGAGTACTGTGAAGGAAAGGTGAAAAGCACCTCTAGTAGAGGATTGAAATAGACCCTGAAACCGTTTGCTTACAAGCGGTCGGAGCTCCAATAGGAGTGACGGCGTGCCTTTTGCATAATGATCCTACGAGTTACTATATATGGCATGGGTAAGTGTTTAAGGCACGGATCCGTAGCGAAAGCGAGTTTTAAATGGCGTTAAGTCATATATAGTAGACGCGAAACCAAGTGATCTACCCTTGTCCAGGTTGAAGCTCGGGTAACACCGCGTGGAGGACCGAACCGGGAAAGGCTGAAAACTTTTCGGATGAGATGAGGGTAGGGGTGAAAGGCTAATCAAACTTGGAAATAGCTCGTACTCCCCGAAATGCTTTTAGGAGCAGCCTTGATATTTAACTGTAAGAGGTAGAGCGACTGATTGGATGCGAGGGCTTCACCGCCTATCAAGTCCAGACAAACTCCGAATGCTTATAGGAATATATCAGGAGTGAGGGCATGGGTGCTAAGGTCCATGTCCGAAAGGAGAACAATCCGGACCATCAGCTAAGGTCCCGAAATGACAACTAAGTTGACTTAAACGCGGTCACGATGCATAGACAGCTAGGATGTTGGCTTGGAAGCAGCCATTCATTTAAAGAGTGCGTAACAGCTCACTAGTCGAGGATTGTGGCATGGATAATAATCGGGCATAAGTTGTCTACCGAAGCTGTGGAATTATGATAAAACATGATTGGTAGGGGAGCATTCCAGCGAGGTTGAAGATAGATCGACAAGGTCTGTTGGACTTTCTGGAAGTGCAAATGTAGGAATGAGTAACGATAAAGGAGGTGAGAATCCTCCTCGCCGAAAGACTAAGGTTTCCTCTTCACCGTTCGTCGGAAGAGGGTTAGTCGGGTCCTAAGGGTAAGCCATAATAGGTGATCTCGATGGTCGAATGGGTTAATATTCCCATACTCGGTGTACAAGTGAAGTGGTGACGGAGAAGTGAAAGTCCGGCCGACTGTTGGAATAGTTGGTTAAAGGGTGTAAGAGTAGATCAGTGTAGGCAAATCCGCATTGAGATCTGAACCTGATAGTACTCAGATGCTACGGCAGACGAGATAAGGACGTAACCAGGCTCCCAAGAAAACCCGCTAAACGTTAATTGTACATCGACCCGTACCGCAAACCGACACAGGTAGTTGGGTTGAGTATACTAAGGCGCTCGAGTGATGCGCAGTTAAGGAACTAGGCAAATTAGTCCTGTAACTTCGGGAAAAAGGACGCCTGTATGGTGACATGCAGGCCGCAGAGAATAGGCCCATGCGACTGTTTATCAAAAACACATGGCTATGCAAATTAGAAATACGATGTATATAGCCTGACACCTGCCCGGTGCTGGAAGGTTAAGAGGAAGAGTCATCTTCGGAGAAGCTCTAAATTGAAGCCCCAGTAAACGGCGGCCGTAACTATAACGGTCCTAAGGTAGCGAAATTCCTTGTCGGGTAAGTTCCGACCTGCACGAATGGTGTAACGATGTGGGCACTGTCTCAACTGCGCGCTCGGTGAAATTGAAGTATCGGTGAAGATGCCGATTACCCGCAACGGGACGAAAAGACCCCGTGAACCTTTACTATAGCTTTACATTGCCTCTGGGTATTAGATGTGTAGGATAGGCCGGAGACTGCGAAGTAGGTACGCCAGTACTTATGGAGTCACTGTTGAAATACGGCCCTTTTGATATTTGGATGCTAACTTGCAGAGCAAGGACAATGTATGGTGGGTAGTTTGACTGGGGTGGTCGCCTCCAAAAGAGTAACGGAGGCTTCTAAAGGTGCCCTCAGGACGATTGGTAACCGTCCATAGAGTGTAATGGCATAAGGGCGCTTGACTGGGAGAGTAACAACTCGCACAGGAAGGAAACTTGAGCATAGTGATCCGGTGGTTCCGTATGGTAGGGCCATCGCTCAAAGGATAAAAGGTACTCCGGGGATAACAGGCTGATCGCTCCCAAGAGCTCATATCGACGGAGCGGTTTGGCACCTCGATGTCGGCTCGTCACATCCTGGGGCTGGAGAAGGTCCCAAGGGTTGGGCTGTTCGCCCATTAAAGTGGCACGCGAGCTGGGTTCAGAACGTCGTGAGACAGTTCGGTCTCTATCTGTTGTGGGCGTTAGATATTTGCGAGGGTCTGGTACTAGTACGAGAGGACCGTACTGGACGCACCTCTGGTTCATCAGTTGTTTCGCCAGGAGCATAGCTGAGTATCCACGTGCGGTTAATGGATAAGTGCTGAAAGCATCTAAGCACGAAGCCCTCCTCAAGATAAGATATCTTTTAAGGGTGGTTAAAGACGATGACCTTGATAGGCTACAGGTGTAAGTGCAGTAATGCATTCAGCCGAGTAGTACTAATAACCCGTAAGCTTTAAGCTAGAAAGTTGTATAATAGATATTATATAGCAGTTTGCTAGAAGCGTTGACGCTAAGAGAAGGTAATTATTTCATAGAAAATGGTTACAGACTACTTTAATACAAAACTAAGAAGCTCGACTAGAGTTTCAATAAACTTGCCGATATGTCCCGATATAATTTGGTGGCTATAGCATTGGGGATCCACCTCTAACCATTCCGAACAGAGAAGTTAAGCCCAATAACGCCGATGGTACTATTACGATGGGAGAGTAGGTAGCCGCCCTTTTTAATTGAGAGACACAGTTTGATTTATTTCAGACTGTGTCTCCTTTTTTGTTGTAATTGGCTGTTAGCTTTAAGACAATTGTTCTAATAATTATCTGTATTAATTATTCTAATGTAAACGTTGATACTGACATAATTAGTAGTGTTTGCATATTATAGTGTGTGACTGGTAGTGACGTGTAGGGTATTATTATTATGAGGTGATAATTTGGAAATTACTGATAGAGAGATATTGTTCCGAAAAAGTGTGTAAGTCCCAAGAATGTTATCCCTGAAAAGTCATAATACAAAAGGTAGTGTCCCCAAAAGTGTGTACGGCAGAATGCGTCTCTGAAAAGCAAACCTACATATTTTTTCGCTTTGTTTTCCATAAACATTAAAGATAGACCAATAAAGAATTAAGGCAAGGCTGTCGTAGCACCGCGGAGACACCGCCTTGCCGTATTCTTTTAGGTTGATATCTTTGTGTTGGAAAATAAAGCACATTGTTGTTATTTACTTTTCATTGTTCTTCCTAAGTCCAAGAGTTAGATCTCCTATTCTTTTCTTCAGATAGGTTGCATTGATTGCAATACTACCTATCAAGTGTAGAGCGGATTCTACGCTAGGTAATGCACATTTATATCGAGCCCCTTTCTTTACCTGTCTATTGAAGCGTTCTATCCAGTTAGTACTATGAATGTACTTGCGAACACTGACGTCGTATTTTAGGTATGTGAAGTAATACTCTATCCTCTGACCGTTAGCTATTTTTGTGAGAAAAGGATAGCTCTTACGCCATCTGAACGCAAAGTTTTTAAAGCTCTCTAGGCCATCTAAAGGTGAGCTTCTTGAGCCGTCTTTACTAAAGACCTCCTGTAGATCACTTGCGATGGCTGACTTATCTCGAGGGCGTATCTTTCGAGTTATTTCTCGCTGTAGATGCACCGTGCAGAGCTGGACTTCCACTTCTGTAAAGTGCTCACGTGCAACCTCTTCAATGTTATTCAACCCGTCTGAAATGATTAGTCCTACCTCTTCGAGTCCTCGGCTTTTTAGATCCTCAAAAAACTCGCCCCAGATGCCGCTTCCCTCTGTTGGATTATTATAGACACCCACGATGTCTCGACGTCCTTCGCTATCTAAACTCATCACTACAAAAAATGCCTCCTTGCTCACACTTTCTCCTCTCCGTACAGGAAGATATGTAGCATCGATAACAAGTGCCTCTAAAGTCCTCGGTAGACGTCTTTGACGCCACTCTTCTACTGCTTCTTGGGTTGATAAGGAGAGACGATTGATTTGACTCGTACTATAACGTTTACCATACAAACGCTCGAATACTCCAGAGATATCCTCCATCGTATTACCGCAGCTATATAGATAACCTGCTAGTTCTCCCATCTCTTTCTCTTGATCTTTGAGAACGCCTAAAATCAAGGGCATGAAGCCCTGCTGCCGAGTTCGGGGTACTCGTAATTCTAGCATATTACCACTCGCAAAGATGCGACGGGGGCGGTATCCATTGCTCACATCGCCACTATCTTCTTTATACAGTTCCCTCTCCCCTTGCATCGCTATTTCGATGATTAACTCCATTAAACGGCCAACTCCATTTGGCTCTGTCATCACGTTTGATAGAATTTCCTTAAATTGCATTTGTGTAAGTCTCATCTTCTTGTTTATCTTTTGTTTTTAACTTTTCAAAGATAACATTCTTGGGACTTACACACTTTTTGGGGACAGTATCTCTATACGAGTGGTAATATGCTTGAATTACGAGTTTTTCGGACTTGCCGCAGGGCTTTATGTTTTTGATTTTAGGCGTTTTTAAGGATTTAAGTGAAAGAGATGGGAGAACAAGCAGGTTATTTATATAGCTGCGGGAAAACGATGGAGGATATTTTTGAAGTACACACTTTTGGGGATACTACCATTAATTATTTTAAAGAGAACGTCGATGCTGATAAATTTAGTAGTGCCAGCTTTTATAAAGAGTGAGTGTAATGTATGTGTAGGGTATTAATATTGTGAGGTGATTAATTGGGTATTACTGATAGGTAAGGCATTTTCAGCTTAAAAGTTTTTTGTTGAGTATTTTATACAAAAGTATTATAGATACACTTGATAGATAGACACGTTTTTTATTAGACTGCAATAATTTTAATTTGAATGTATAAGCTGACGAAGCTAATAGAGGTAACATAATACAGAATCTAGATAAATAGATAATGCTGTTTTATTTGTTATGTATGTGTAGTGTATTAATGGTGAGATGATAGTTTTAGATATTACCTTAATATGATTATTACTTTAATATTATGTGTATTTGAAATAGTCAAAGTGTATATTGATCGACGGTTATTGTGGGATAGGGAATACACCTACGAGATGTTTTAACAAGAGAGATAGTTTTTTGCTTATGTAGTCTTGGCTAGTAGATTGTATATTTTGTGCGTAACATGTCAGTATAATTAATAATGGTATAGATTTGATTGAGGTGCTTATGTCTTATTATAGTCGATGCATACAAGTTTATACTTTACTTTGAGGGTAAGTGATTTTGCTCTTAATTATTATTCTATGTGTTTGTTTATAGCATAACCATTTTTCATTTATAATTATGTTAAGTAATGAGAGGAGCGTCTTGATGGCATTTGTTTGCAATTGAGATGTTTTTTTTTATTCTGTGCTCTTAATCTGAGTAAAAATTTTGGGGGAATTATAATACTAGCATATTTTTAGTTTATAATGGTGGTTTTTATTTAACACTAAAACGATGTGATAAAATAAATATATATGTTATATTGTCATGATGAATTTAACTACTATACAAAATGTTATTTTAATACAATAGTTAAACACACGAATTATGAACAAAAACAATTTATTAGCTTTACTATTATTGCCGTTGGTTTTGCTAGTGTCATGTACCAATCTAGACGACATAAACAGACGGTTAGACGAGCATGAGTCACGATTACAATCACTCGAGTCGTTAGTTAAAAATGCCAATACTTCAATTAATAACCTACAAAAGTTATTGGATGCTCACTCTCAGCAGTTAACTATTTCTTCATATACACCACTAGATGATGGGACTGGCTATGTTTTAGTTATGAGTGATGGCTCTTCTATTACATTGAAAAATGGTAATGACGGCACTTCACCAAATATTGGCGTAACTGAATTTGAAGGCGTTCTTTATTGGACTATCGATGGAAAGTTTATTCTAGATGCTAATGGTATGAAGATTAAAGCCGAAGGTAAGAATGGTACATCAGGAGTAACACCTAAGCTTCGCGTCAATACTGATGGGTATTGGGAAGTTAGTATTGATAATGGTAAGAGTTGGACACTAGTCAAGGATACTAATGGTAATTCAGTTAAAGCTGTTGGTTCTGACGCTTCTGTTGATCTTACCATTACAGAAGATGATGACAATATTACCATTGTATATGAGGGAAAGACCTTTGTTATTCCTAAAAAGAAAGGTGAGACCCCAGCACCAGTAAAACGCCCTATTTTAGCTATTGACTATGTAGCTGATTATAATGTTAATAGTGATGGGACTGGATTCACAACTTCGCATGCCAATAATATGAGTGGCTACTTTAATTGGAACGATGCGATGGCAAAGTTTGGAATAGATAAAGAATTTACTGTCAATGGACAAACGTACCACATCCCATCTCAGGATGAGTGGTGTGGAATTGTCCCAGAGTATAATGGCGGTAAAAATATTAGATTTGATACCCCAACTACAACTTTAAATTATACGGAAAAGATCTCTATTGGTGGTGCACCTGTAAAAACATATAAATCTGATTACAAGTATAATCGGTAAAACGAAATGTTCGCTGAAGTAAAACGAAATGTTTTTGTTTTAACATTTGAGAAGTAAAACGATTGATTTTTGAAGAGAGGCACGCACACCTCTCTTTTTTGTTTTGTGTAGGTTTGCAGTATGGAAAGAAAAGCGAACACACAAGAAGGCAATGCAGAGTTGATTACTAGCTTCAATACATACAAAGAGGTAGTCATCTACAAAATTAAGGAGGTTATTCAAGATACTGAGGAATACCTAAGAGCACATCGAATGTATGAGTACAGCGATGGCAAAGAAGAGGAGGATGCTACAAAGCACCCTCCACAGTAGATTGTCTGCAGATGATAGCCTTACGGCTGGTTGGATAAGTCTATGAAAGAAGTTGTAAATGTCATGCGGTATAAGAAGAGACCTGCAGAGCTTCTGACACGTTCTTGGCGAGTACGGTTGAGCGGTGTAAAGTCTTCTTCAATGCCTGTATAGCCTTGGAGAGCAGTGTATATATCTGCAATGAGGTCGTACTCTTCTAAGGAGGGTGCTGGAGTTGTGTTGGCACTTGTGCGTGATGGGCGGTTATCAGCAATGGTTAAGGTAATTGTACCCTGGCACTCCTGTAGAGTTTCTGTTACGGCTGTTGCCCTATCTACAGATATATCAATAAGTACACAAGGATAAGTTACAGGAGGTCGCTGATTATCCGTAAAAGGAACTTCTAACTGCCCTGTATTGAGGTCTATCCAGCGAATGGCTGGCACCTTTGCCTGAAGTCTATCTATAAGGGCTGTGTATATTGTCTTCATTTTTTTAGGATGTTGATAAATTGTTGCTTGATACTTTTCTCTATCTTCTTGATTAATACTTTACTTTTTCCGATGAATGGGCGAGGGGTCATTACAAATGATTTCTTCCCATATATTTTAGCTGGCAAACCATATTGATGAACTGCGGCATAGGGCTTTTCGTTTGATATTCGAACGCCATTCGGGAGGTATTTGTATTCTATCGCATTACGAAGCTCTCCTGTTTCACCTGTAAGTATTTTCGCCTGAGTTCTTTCAGCACTAAACTTACCAGTCTGTCCAGAGTGCCCATACCAAGAACTGTCTGGGTCTCTTCTCTTAACATCTTTCCAAGGGTTAAGCACTTCGTCGGTAAAGCCTTCATTGTCGAAGCTCTCCTTGAAGTGATTAACTGCTTCGACTCCCATTATATCTTTGACATCATTACCATACACGAACTGCTGAAGATCTTGCAGTTTGTCTGGGAATGCTTTTGCGAAGTCGTCGATGTTCATAATTTGCTAGTAATAAATATTCTACTTATCTTTGTAATAGCTTGATGGACGCAGTAGGTAGCGTGTGTACCTTTTAAGGTGCGATATCGGAGGTTCGATTCCTCTCAAGCTACTAGGGTTGGCTTTTGTCAACCCTATTTTATTTGAAGCAATTCCCCATTATTAATCCCTTTCTCATCTACAACTCCCCAGCTTTTTACGAAGTTGAACTCCCGCCCCTTTTTCTTAAGATTAGTGTGAACTACTACCTTTACGACCTTACCTTCTTCCCTGTAAGGCACAGTCATAATATAGTTACCTGCACCTTTTCCACTTACCTGTCGGTAGACCTTGTCGGGCGATAGGATTGCTTTAGAGATGTAGTCCAACTTGTCAAATGGGAGTACCGCTCCTTTTCTCTCCTTAGGATGCCCTACATACTTTAGTATGATAGAAGCGTTGGTGAGTGCGTCCGTTCGTGCAAGCCTTTTCCCTCTCTTCGCAAAGTCCTTTCTGATACTATGGTGCAATTGCCCAATAATAACATTACCTCCTAAGTACCTCTTGTCTTTTTTGTATGTCTCTAGTACTTTTTTCGCATACCCCTTGAGGTTGGCAAGATAAACAAATCTGTGAGTAATGCAATACTCTGAGCCCCTATCAATAAAGGCATCGGCATTGTCCATTTTCCCTCCTGTCAATCCTTGACGACGGCACTCTGGGCAAGTGTGAGACCCTTTGCCTTTTAGATAGGGGTGTTCACTTAACTTGATAAACTCAGCCGACTTTCCAGCGTTATTTTGGAACGTTGGATGCACATTGCCAGTATCATCAGGCACCTTCGTTGCAGGCTTATTAGTAGGGCGTACAGAACACTTACAGTTCCACTCTGAAGGAGGCAGGTGCGTATCCCACCACTTATGCTCAATAGGTAGGATAGTACCGACATACTCCAGATGATCAGGACGTTTGTTTTTAGCTGTACTGGCGATATACTCAAGGTTTGGATAAAGGTGCTTAGTCTTGAGTGCATTGCGGTAATTAACAGCGGAACGTGCTGCTCTCACTGCCGTATTGTATTCAGTCTGTAGCCACTGCTCATTCCACTTGGGGCTTATCTGTAGTGCCAGCTTCTTAAACTCCCTAAAGCTCCTTAGAGAGCCATCTGGCTTCGTTAGGAGATTGACAAAAGCTTCTGTCTCTGCATGAGCCTTGAAAGCTGAAAACACAGCAGTGTTGTACCTAAATTCCTCTATAAAGGTTTTATTGTCCCGTCCAAAGTCAGGGTCACCCATAGCCTTATCAATCGCTTGCTGTAGGGCGTTATTCTGTATCTTAAACAGATTCTCACTTACCTCTACTTCGCCACCATAAACCTCTTTAATAGCTTCGTTGAGGAGCTTTTTAAGGTCAATGGAGTAGCTATCGTCCTTGAGATTTAGGAGTGCCGTAATAGAGCTGATCAATTTCTTGAGTAAGCTCTCTTTTGGTGCTTGCTCTGCAAGTACGGCATTCTCTTGCAGAGCTGTAGGAAAAGGGTCTCTATTCTCTACTTCCTCAGTGTCTTCACCTTCATTCTCTTCGGGCACCTCGTGCTTGGGAGTCTCTACCTTTCGCCCTGCGACTTGTTCGTCCTGTTCAGGGATAGGTATACCGTATTTATCATAAAGATAGCTCGTTGGTATAGGTAGAATAGTGGCGAGCTGTACCAGTTCAGGCACGCTAATCTCCTTTGCATCCTCAGGAAAGAGGAAGCGACCACCAGCCACTCCTGGCACACCCCTAGCCTCAAATAGTGGCAATACCCTTGAGTTTAGAATTCTTTGTACGAACCTAATGTCCGCCTTGTTTTTGTCCTCCTCTACCACCTTATGCACATCACCTAGAGATCTAGCACCCTTTTCGCCAGAAATGGTGGTTAAGGTCTGTCCAAGGATTGTAATGAGGATTTCCTCATTACAAGCTTGCCTGAATTCATTGAAGCTAGTACCACTGGTCTGGCTTGACTCCCTAATTTCAATTTCAGTGTCTTTCGGCACAACCAGATATGAAGCTGAACCAGCCCGTTCTAGTGCAGTTTCAAGCAATCGTTTACTTTCTGGGTCATAAGTATTGTATTTGCCAACTCTTTGAGGCATACCAAACAATTCGATCCACTGACTCCAGTCTCCGAAGCCACCACGCTTATATATGGCATAAGGCATTGCCTGTAGGAGCAACCCATAATCTCGAGGTTTACCAATCACAATGATTGAGGAGTCTCCAGCATAGCTTACTTTTTTCTCCTGGTCGCTTATATCTAGGATGATAGACTCTGTAGCCAAGTCAATGTGCTTAGGTGGCAAATGATGTACGATAAGCCCATTTCTATCAACCTCTATCTCGACTCCAGACCTTCCGTAGAATCGAGCATCAAGGAGCCACGTAATCAAGTCTTCCCACTGAGTAGTATCCATCAGCTCACTCATGTAATCAACTTCCCTGCCTTTATCATCAACGAATATAAGTGGAGTATTCAGCACCGCTTTCTTACGTTTATCAACGGCATCATACAGCACCCCATCGATGAGCATATCATCGTATAGGTCGTACAGTTGCTTTGGCTTGCCATAATCTGCCATTCTCAAGGCACTTCTCCAGTCGCCCACATCCCAAGGTCGTCGTAAAGGTGCTTTCACGATGACCTCCTTATAGATGGTCTGCTTGGTTTTTCTATGAGTTTTCATACTTATTATGTTGTCTTGAAGTTAAGTGTAAATGCTATCGCTTTCTTGCTTTTCGTGTTAAGCTCTCTAACGTTGTTCATTGATGTATAGTAACATCTCTCTTCTCCAGCACCATGGCTCAGGTAGAGTTCCTTATTTTTGATGTGGTAATAAAGGTAATTTAGTTGATGCTCCAGATGCTGATATGAATCAGCGATGGAGACACAGTTAAGAGACACCTCTTTGGACCGTCGCTTAAACGTCCCTTCCTTAAAGCTTGATGGCTGTAGTAGCGTGTTATACGCTTCTTGAACTTGCACTCCGAACTTGGATAGGTCATTATTTCCAACTACAATTCTACTTAGAGGGGCACCCTCCAGATTTGTAGCTAGATAATATGATAAGCTATCATTTTTGAGACGGCATCTAATTGTTATCTCAGCTACCTTCATACCCTTTTGATAGAGAGACTTCCCGAGGTGCTTATAACCCTCAATTGAAACATTATCAATATGGTAACCACCCTCCATTTTTGCTGGGTGGAGTATGAGGTAGTAACTATCGAGTAGCTTTCGGAGGGCTGATAACCTCTCTGCAAATACTTCCCTGGTCTCTCCAACAACAATAAATCGGAGATTGATGTACGGGCATGTCCTGCGAATGGTCTTAGGGTCAATCTCAAGCCCATGCTCTTCCTGCCAATCGTTAGTGGCTACACTCTCAACACTCTGGAGCGTAAGAAGCTCTACCACGCCTCCTCTAGCGAAGTAGATACCTAGGCTTGATAGTTCCGTTTCTTTACTGGTGCTATCCTCTATGTAGCTCTTACTTTTATCCATCGTTTTATGATTTCAGTTTCACTCCCTCCTGAGCTAGTCTATACATCTTCCTATCTATGCTCTCCAAACGCTTGAGAAAGTCTGAGTTTTCCGCAATTCTGTCTACTCTGTTCATCAGTATTGTGTGAAATTGCCTGACACTCTCCTCATGAGCTCTAGCTTCACGGCTGTAGATGACGAGGGTATTCAATCTGTCGACCGCTACAGTCATCCGACCATTAAACTCGTCTATACTGTCTTGGTCAGCACGTGCCAGTCCCTTAGCTACAGCCTTACGACCGCCTACATCATCTGGTGCTTTGAATCCTTGTTTCTCAAGTTCCTCTTGAGCCTTCCTCATCTCTTCTGTATAGGCATCAATACCCTCTCGATAGATACGTGAAAACCAAATGATATCATCTACAATAGTGCCATCACCGCTCTCTTTGAATGAATCTTCCATCCTTGACTGCAGTTCATCGAAGTACTTCTGAAAGTATTGAGCGAATGCCATCTGCTGTACTATGTTATGTATCATCTCGGATACTTTTGCATCAAAGTCATCTAGGGCACTGTAGAGGTCATCATTTTTCAACCCCTCTATAAGTGCATTACTTAACTTTGAACCAAGGTCACCAGAAAGCTCCTTGAAGGTATTCCGCATCTCCTCCTGAGCTTCCTTAGCTTTCTTTTGAATGGCATCCCAATTATCTACAAGTCGCTTCGTTGCATCATCCAGCTTTCCGTAGTCTTGAAGTATGCGAGGATTCAGCTCGAAAGTCTCCTTATTAAAGATTTCGCCATAGGTCTGAGCAAGCGACTGGAATACTGGCACAACCTTCTTCTTGCTAGCTCCAAAGATGCCACCAAGGAGACCTCCGATAGCAGCACCTACGACGTTACCTATTACAGGTATAAAAGAGCCAACTGCGGCACCTACTGCAGCACCTCCCGCGAGACCTCCAGCCACATTCTTGCCACTGACCACTTTCTTTGTGCCAGTCTGAACCGACCCTTGCCCTAAAGTTTGGGCGAGTTGGTTCAGCTCCTTCATTGACTGGGCATATTGCTTTGCTCCAGCTATCGCACGTGCATAGGGATTTTCAACACCCCACACATTGCTTGACTTGTACCCTTGTAGTTCAATACGTTGCATACGTGCGATTTGAAGAGCTTGCTCGGAAGAGGCTTTCCACGCCTCAAGAGCTTGCTTATTTTGCTCTGCCGTCTCTGTCGCAATGCTCATAAGCTGAGTTAAGCCACCAATGGCACCACTAATCCTGTCTAATGGAGTCGCTGACTTCTTGAAAGCTGTCATGATGTTATCAACGGCACCAGCCAGCTGATCAAAAACAGCTCCAACTTCGCCACCTACCTTAGAGAGTTGTCCGAAGATACCTTTGAGACCATTGGCAAGCTCCAAGAGCTTCTTTTCGGGTATCTGATCCAGAGCATCCTTCAGCTCTCTAATTTCTTGTTTCGCTTCCTCAATAGCTTCACTAGCATCGCCACCAGCAGAGGCTATATCTTGTAGCTTTGCAAGTCTCTTCTCTGAATACTGGAGTTGAAGCTGAAGGAGTTCTTCTTCTCTATCGGCTTGAAGATTATACTGCTTAGTTGTAAACTGTGCCTGACGAAGAGCAATACGCTCTTCGCTATCCATCTTCCTAAGTTCAGTCTCATGAAGAATACGTGCTCTCTCTTGGGCTTTTTGCTTTAGGAGTCTAGTCTTTATCTCTTCATACTCTAACTGCGAGGCAGTCGCTTCAGCCACCTTCTTTAATTGCTCTTTGTAATAGCTATCTATGTCTGCTAACCGTTTCTCTTGCTCTGTAGCAGAACGTAAAGTAATTTCCTTTTCAATGCCCTCAATCAGTCGGCTATAATCGGCATTTACTTGATCAACGTCTTTGTTGTACTGATCATCAACGGAAGTCTCAAGGGCTGTCAGTTGATTTCGAGTTTTAGTTCCATCTATGCCAGCCTCTTTCTCAAGCTGTTCAATCTCTTTGAGCTTTTGCTTAATCAGTGCCTTACGAGCATTATAGGCAACCTCCAACTCTTTGAGCTTCTTTGACCGACCCTCTTTCATAATGGCTAGAGATATCTCTTGACTCTCTTTTTCAGCATCAGCACTCAGTTTCGCTAGCCGTTCGTTTGCCTTATCGTATAGCCTAGCAGACTTATCATTAGATCCGTTATTTGATGGCTTAAAACCTGCTTCAGACAGAATCCTTTCTACTTCGGCATAAGACTGTGCTGCGATTGTAGCAAATGCTTCTGCCTCCCCTTCTAAAATCTTTTTCTCATCTTTAATCTTATCAGCCGAAATTTCCCTTCGCTTTGTACGAGCTTTATCTTCAATCATACGTTGGAGACGGGTGTTGTGTTCAGCCCTTGATATCTCTCCCTTTCGGTAGAGTTCATTATTCTCCTGCATTTCCTTTTGGATATCTGCCCAGTCATCTTTGGATAGCTCGGGTCGAGAGAAAAGGTTCTGGACTCCATCCCATAGTTTCTCTGTCCAACTAGGGTTGTTTTTTCTTCTCTCTGCCTCTTGTTGCTTTGTCAGAGCCTCTTCGTATTTCTTTGTGGCTAATGTCATTGCAGCGGATGCTTTTGCTCTTTCATATATGCTGGCAACTATTGCTTTTTCGCCATCCCTAAAGAAATTCTCAGCCTCAACCACACTGTTTATACTTACACCCAGCTGTGCAAATGCCTCTTTGTTTTTCTTGACGAACTCCGTTTTTTCCTTAAGTGAATCACCAAGCTTATCCCATTGTGTTTGCAGTAGTTTATACTTTGCAAGCTGTCCCCCAGCAGAAGAGGATATCTCCTTGGTCATTTGATCTTGCTCAGTACGTAGTTCCTTTTGTTTGGCTATCCACTTGTCATAAGCTGAGATAGCCCAGCCAATGAATACCGATAAACCTAGTGTAGCAGTTGCCGTAAACACTTTCATAGCAGCAGTTGAAACCCCAAGGCTTGTGGCTAGCCTTAGATTCCAAGCAGACCATAGTTCTTTCGCCTTAGTCACTGTTTGAATACGAAAAGTAGAAGTCTCAAGCAGTAGGTTCTGCACCTGCTGTAGTCCAATAGTAATTGCCATTAGGCTCTGAAGTCTCGTCTGAATCTTCGCCTGTTCCTCTTGCGAGCCTCCCAAGAGTGTCCACGCACCAACTGCAGCAGATGCCGCACCGCTGAAAGCTGTAACCGCATCGCCCAAGCCCTTCCAAGCTTGATTGCCACGTGCCATTTCAGTTTGGGTACGTGTAATGAGAGCTTGAGCCTTCGCTAACTCGCCCAGCTCATTTTTCAGTTGCCTGTATTCGGCTGTTTGTTCTCGACCAGCGAGGGAGAGGGTCTTCATTTGCTCCCGAGTCAGTCGCATGCGTTGCTGTACCTCAGAATACCCCTTGTTCATCTTTGTCCACTCCGCTTCCAGGTACTTGAGTCCCTGTGTCTCGGCTGTAATCTCCTTTGCAAGGGCATTGGAAGCCTCCTTTAATTTTTGCTTCTCCTTGGTTGGAAATTCCATTTGAGATAATTGCTTTTGCAGTGCCTGGTACTCCTGTTGGAGCTTAGCCAGGTAACTGCGTTGCAACTCAAGTGACTTCTTAGTCTCCTCTCTAGCCTGTATGCTAGCTTCTGCCATCTGTTCAATAGCAGTAGTCGCTTTAGCTCCTTCTTCGCTTACGTTGCTCTTTAGGACGATATCTATTTCAACTGGTTCCATCATGTCTTAGAAGTGTTGTTTACGTTTAGGATTGCTACCGAATAGGTACTCTCCTGCCAAATCACTCTTGCCGTCTCCATCTTCATCTACAATAGGCAAGTCGGGATTCACCTTATTAGCCTGTACACCCTTGAGCCAATCGATGGCTCTCAAATATCTACTTTCACGTAGTTGTAGGTCAGTGCCTGCATTGCAGAGATTCACAAGGTGCCAAGAGGCGATATCCTTGACAAAGATGTGTAAGTGGGCATTCCGCTCCCCACCAGTTGCCTCAAATATAGCTTCACGGTCATAGTGGGCGAGATATCCCTTAGCTTCCTGTATCGCACTATCAATCGCAGAAACTACAATCGTGTCATCACCCCTTGTAATGACATCTATATTATCTTTGTAGAGGTGGGTTTTTAGTTCTTCAATTGTTAAGTAAGCCATATCTCTAATATCTCTTTGGGTTAGCACTCTTTTGTCCGATAACTACGGCATTCGCATTATAGCTAGTTAATTGCCTATTCAACTGCCAAACACCTCCTTCAATACAGTCAGCACCGTCGGCTGGTGCAGGAAGAGAGGGGGCAATCATTAAAAATTGCTCTTCAAGTCTCTTCATGTGGGGATTACCTCGTTCAGCTTCGTTAAGTATCAGCCTCCCTTGGCGGTTGAGAGGCTCAAGCGTTGCCTCTATACGTGCATACTTATCCATCTTGGCACGTGCATCAGCCTTAATCGGCACTACCCCTCCTCGCTTCGCTCCCATCTCTACGTTAAGAGGTTGGAGTACCTGTTCCCAGAATGGATCCTGAAGGCTATTGTTCTCCACGAAGTAATAGACGATCGTCTGGTCTCCAAGCTCCTCTCTCAAGTCGTAGTACCACCCAATGAACTCAGCGTTGGTAGTCTGCTGTAAAAAGCCTTTGTAGACATAGTATTTTCCACCCATGTAACCAATCGCAAAAAGAGCCTTAAAGGAAGCTCCTTTACCTCGCTTATTACTTGGGGAGGGGTCTCCATAGACAACAATAAAGGGTAGCATTCGGAGAGGAGGGCAAGCCCCCCAAGTCATCTCCTGAAACACATCACCTTCTGATACTGGGTTGTTGAAATACTCTTGCTGAATAGAGGATGTTGATAGGTTCGAGAGGAAGCGGTCAATATCTTCCTCTGAGTTCTTTTCTGCCCATGTACTCTTCCCATTTTCGTCACGTATATTGATGATGTCTACATGGTCAGCTCGCTCAATCGCCCTAGTGATAATACAGTCACGTGCGATGATATTTCCGTTAAACAGAATGCGATAATGACCACTAACCGATAGCGTTGGTATCAGTGCTTTCTCAATCCAAGCCCACTTCGTCTTTATCCGCTCTGGATTACGTGTCTCTTCGTCCGTATCGATATCATCGATAAGGATAAAGTCGGGACGAAAAGCCTCCTCACGCTTACCTCGAGGGCTCTGCCCAGCTCCGAGAGCTCTGAAGGACACCTTGCCTGTCGTCTTGAAGTATTTATCTTTCCATACAGCCCCTACCTGCTCGCCATAGTCCTGCCGAATACGTGGAGAGTACTCTAGGTGCAATCTAAATGGTGTGAGGAGGTCAATCGCATGATCTAGAGAGGTAGACACGAGTAGGATATTATGTACCTCACCCTGCAAAGCAAGGTAGATGATCTCCATCATACTTCTGGATGACTTTGCCAACTCTCTACTCCATGCTCTTACCTCATACCACCGATGATGCTTGACGATACGTTGTGTCGCTTTCCTATGGAAAGGAGCTGAAGGTGCTGTACAATAGTTTGGGAAGTAATACTTAAACCACTCTTCAGGTTCTTTTTCGAGCTTCGCCACTCTCTTAATCCTGTCATCGTTCGTTTCGTTGGCGTTGATAGGAGACATGGCAAGGGTCTCTGTAATGAGCTCTTGCCACTCTTCCTCTGCCCTACGCAAATCGGGTGGTAACCTTCTCAACTTCTTAGCCATACGCCTAGTTATTTCTTAGTCGGTATGCAACATATTCATCAAGGGTTGGAGCAATCCGCTGTGCCTCCTCTAGGTTTCGATCTCTTAACCATCGTACCAGCTGACTAAAGGCACTAATTACCTCTCCAATACCACTCTCTCGCTCTAGCTTATCAATAGAACTAGAGAGTTTCGTGATGGTGTCTGCCTCCTTCGCATTTGGGAAGCGTTCACCTTCTGGGCGACTGGCGATGTTCGCATTGATTTCTGTTAGGTGCGAATAGAGGTGTCTCAACTGTTCCTCACGAGTAACAGAGAGCGATACTCTTAGAGTCTCCCAATTCTCCTTCTTGACCCACCGATTGACAGTTTGAGGGGTCACACCGACCTTCTCGGCAATGTCTTTTTGGCTCATTTGCTCTTTAGTGAAGAGCAACTTTGCCCACTCTTTCCGCTTTTCGTTTGTCATGTTACTCATGGTTATCGCTTTAATTCAGTTAGTAATCCGCTGAGTCCCTCCTGCACCTCTACCTCCTCGGTCGCTTTGTGGTCGTAGTAAGGCTGATCAAGGGACTCCAACATCAACGTTGCCCAAGTCTCACCCCATAGTAGTTCTTCATGTGTCAGTCCTCGTTCCGCTTTAATCTTGCCAATCACTCCAAAGGGGCTATCAAGACCTTTTGACTTGCCTTTTAACTCCCCTTCCTCTTGACCCTCATCAGACTCATGGCTATTGCCCCGAGCGATGCGGTAGTATTCCGAAAAGAATCAATCTGAAGCATCTGATTAATGATACTATACAGCTCAAGAAGGCTATCCCAGGCTACTTCATTTAAGCGGTTAGTTAGATTCTGCATCTTCTCCTCATCAGTCGCTTCCTTGCCAAGAATAGCAACTGCCACAACTCTTGCGACTCCTTCAGCTTGCATTTCCGTGGGCTTCTCAGACACAATCAAGGAGAGGTCATCCAGCTCATATTGCATCATCTCTCGTAAGATAAGGAACACCGTCCCTACTTTTGGAGGCTGAATTGTTACCCAGTCTAGCTGGAGCCATCTTTGCCAAAGAGGGGCGGCAAGTCGAAACCTCACGCCCCTCTCTAGCATTAAGTCTATTGCCCTATGGGGCACTTCTCTAGCTCCCTTCATCATGCACCTGGACCTTCCACGATGTCCACATCCCAATCGGGTGAACCAGCCATACAGGTGAACCTAAACGGATATCGCTCCAGTCCATTCTTACCAATGCTTGGCTCGTATTTTACATACCCAGACACATTGGTACAAATGATGTAATTACCTGCGTGGTCTATCCACTTCAGACTCTTCATAAGGATAGGTATTCTAGAATTGTGGAGATACTTGCCGTCCTTCACCTCACCACCAAGGAGGAGCTTCTTTTGGTCATCGGTCAAGCCAAGGAAGGTGCCACTAACCACCACAGGCTTCATCACATAGTCTGTATATACAGGACTGTCCATCTCGTGAGTATAGACCTCCTCCTTCTCTGGGTCTTCTTGACTAAAGGTCAGCTCGTCATCTCTGAGGGTTAAAGGAAGCTTGGTTGCAAAGGTCGCAGTACCTAGTTCCGTTTCACTAGTGATAGGGTCACCAATGTAGCCCTCCTTCACTCTTCGTTTTGCTCTTATCTTCTCTGCCATAGTTATCTTATTCTTAATATGATTTTTACAACTCCATATAAACAGGTAATTAAGCCGATTGCCATTAAAGCTTTTTGCCACCAATACAGCTGATTAACCTTAACCTCTTGTACCACCTCTACAGGCACCTCTCGAGTGATAGTGCGTGTTAGATACTGTACCCGAGAGGGTGGTACAAGGGCTTTAAGATTGAGGTTATTGTCTCTAAGCGACCAATTCAGCCGAATACTGCTAGGCGTGGCACTATCCGTTTGAGTAATCCTCGGTAAACCGTTCGGGAGACATTCGATTGGCAGTCGAAGCTCAGTCGAGTCTGCCGGAATTTCCAAAGTCTCTACTTCGGCTGTAGTAACCTCTTTAATCGGCACCGTCTGGATGATGGGTCGCTTTATGCCACAACTAGTGAGTAGCAATAGGAGTACCACTAGTAGATTATACGTCCCTTTCAGTCCCTTCTGCTTGTTCATCTTTAACATCTTCACAGTCTAAATCAACTTCCATTTCTTTAATGAGTCTTTCAAGAGCTCTAACTCGATTGCGAAGCTTAGTATTCTCTCCTTTGAGAGAGGATATCTCACCACGAAGAGTCTTCATCTCGCCCTTTAGATTGGCATTCTCTTGACTCACCTCAACAAACCTCTCCAGAGTTCCTGTAAACCGCTCAATGGTGCTGTGATAGCTCTCAGTAAGAGCATTGATAGACGCCAGCTGAGCATCAAGAAACTCGTTGTCTTGTTTACGCTTGCCAATCAGCCAGCCAGCAATAGCTGTGACTAGTGGCGTGAGTATGCTTGCTAATAGTTCCATCTCTTATATCATTTCCCAAGCTGTATACACATCGTTCATCGTACCAACATACACTCCATTCTCTACTCGACTAATCGCATAGGCGAGCCTACAGATTCTCTCCTTGTCGTTTGCTTTCAAGTATTGCCCAAGTGGGATACCGGAAAGCGTAGAAGCTGATGTGATGTATCTCTCTGTATTATTCTCGTTAGGAGGTGCGTAGCGAGTGAGCACCTGGCGAAGCGTACGGAGATTATAACGTGTGATATAGGTGCAAAGAAGAATCAAGAGAGCTCTATAACCATAATGAAGAGTCTCAAACTCCTCAAATGATTTATCCTTCTTGGCACTGCCTGTGATTTTGCCACGCCATTTATTGGCGTGATTCACTCGCAGGTTACCAGGATTATTATTTCGTATGCCTCTAGGTGGTTTCATAACTATAAACCAATATCTTCTGAATCACTTCCCCCAGTTGCATCAATACTTTCGCCACTATTACCAAGAGAGTCTCCCGCGGATTTAAGTGCAAGTACTCCCTTTGCATCATCTCGAATTATTGATCCACCAGCACGCAACAAAAACGACAAAACATCGCCATAATAGGTGGCATCGTTAGAATTGTCAAATGCCTTAACGTCGCCCATAGCACGAGAAAGGGAGTTCGGATGCCAAGCAAGAGCCTTTACTCCAGTTGGCATTGGGCGTGGTGTCAGAATTTCAAAACCGAGTATCTTGCCAACGACGCCACGCTCAACGTCTACAGCGGAGTGATAAGCCTGTGCCTGGCTCTCAGTAAGACTATCTAAGAGGTCTCCCTCGCTATCTGGATCTAAAAGGACACAGCGTCCCTTTTGTGGCACGCCTTCTTTGTTAAACTTCTTGCGGATGGCTGACAGATCTTGGCGAGTAAACTTACTTCCAATCAAATTCATCTGTCCTGCCTCTTTCTTGGGAACCCAGTTTTCCAATATACCTTTCGCTACCTCCTCGTGTAGTTCTGACTTATCTTGACGGATGACGCTCTGCCGCTTATCATACGACAGCTCCACCTTATCCTTATCCGTGATATGGACTGGATCCGTGGTATACTCATCTATCATATAAGTAAGATCGATGTCTTCCCGTTGTTCAACAACGGCTGGGTATGAGGAGCGGTTTTTCTTTACTCCCCTCGACTTCCCCGCATTTGGAACATGAACAACCCGTTCTTTTACATAATCTGAGTGGTCTACTGATCGACTCAAAAAGCTATTATCTGCAAATAGTCCCTCGATAATGTCATTTATCCAAATTTCTGTTTGTAGTGCCATATCGTTCTTTTGTTACTTCAAGTTAAACTTCTCTTTCTTTAGCTCTTCATAGCGATCTGGGTACTTATCTCTAAGCTTCGCTAGACCACCTGAGCGGTCAAGCTCGTCCCAACTCTTCTCAAGGAGTGGATCGCTTCTATGGTCTTTGTTGAGTTGCCGAGCGATACTCTGTCGCTTGGGTAGTGCGGAGAGGATTACCTTAGCGGACTCGGGGTCTGCATCGAATAGCTTCTGCATAGAATCTCGTGCCGAGGCATCAATCTGACCACTCGCAATAGCATTATTAATCAGCTCGGTAGCTTCCTCTCGCTGGGCTTTTCTCTCTTCCTCTCGGATAGCATTCAGCTGGTCGTTCAGCTCTTTCTTCTCCAGTTGGAGATTCTCAACAGCTCTAGTCACTTCTTGCTCCGTAGCATTGTCGCTAAGGGATAGAAGATTAAGTAGTTCTCTGTTCATTGCGTTACTTTTATTGTTTGGATTATCTATTAGTTGTATCACAGTCTCAAGGTCGATCTCGCTCTCCATGTTAATCTTTGCTCCATACGCATCATATAATGCGAGGGCGTTATGGTTCGCTGGGATAGGACAGATACTTGCTTCTCTAGCTTGCCACTTGGTGATGGTGGAGAGCTTTTGACCAGGAAGCATGAGCTTTGGGTCATCGGAGCTCTCAATCGCCCAAGCTCCAATAGAGCAAGCACGGATGTAACCATCAGCTACCTTTCGTGCAATCTCCTTGGCTTGCTCGTCAGCCATATCAAAGTCAGCCTCCGCAAGAATCCTGTCCCCCTCCACTCGGATATTGACCCATTTGCCAATTGGTAAGTCCCAATCGTCATGATTAAGAAGCATCACGGGATTTTTGATGAATTCCGTGAGGTCAGCTCCAGATGTCAGCATCCGAAAGCCATGTGTGTTCACGCTTTCATCATGGAGCACGAAGGTTGGTAGTTTATCTTTTGCCATAATCAATTTACGTATTACATTACAAGGCAAAGTTGTAGAGTTCAGACCCATAAAGCAAAAATCAGTACCATTTTGGTACTGATTTCTGCACTTCAACCCTTTTTCATTGCTTTTTAAGAGTTTTCTACCTCATAATTGACCACCATCCACTCTTCTTGCTTTCGCCTTCGTGTACGTGATGCGGAGATCGTCCGCTCCACTTTATGGATATGCCACCCATGCTGACGCACGTACCGCTGGATATCATCATCTGGAAAGTTGGTCAACATAAACTTGCCTTGTACCCCACTCAGTACCTCCAACAGGTCGCCCAGCTCTCGCCTACCAAACATATCGGTATAGTGTCCGCAATTGGTGCCGACATAAGGAGGGTCTATAAAATGAAAGGCTTCTGGGGTGTCGTAGGTCTGAATGACCTCCAAGGCATCTCGATTCTCAATTGTCACATGCTCCAGACGGTAACAAAGTTCATGAGTGAAGTTATCCTTAGCATTGCGGAGCTTATTTGTCTGTGTGCCACGACGGTCGTAGCCAAAGCTCCCATCTAGCTTGCTGGCAAATCCCATCTTAGAGCAAGCCCACACAGCCCAAGCTCGCTCTACAGGAATAAAGAAACTAGGGTACTGCAGGATATGCCGAGCATGGGCATGAACATCTCTGGAGTGAAGTGTACTATCAATGAGTTCCTTCAAACTCTCATAGTCGCACTGTACGACATTATAGAAGTTCACCAGCTCAAGGTTCAGGTCATTGATAATCTCAGCTCGCACTGGCTCCTTAGCAAAGAAGAGTGCCGCACCTCCGCAAAAGGCTTCGGTATAAATCTCGTGCGAAGGCACAAGGGGTAGGATGTGTGGGAGCATGGTCTGTTTGCCCCCATAATAGGTAATTGGAGTTCTCATTACTTTATTCATTTATTATTATTAAATTTGTGCATCTCTCACACATAAGCAGGTGACGCAACACCTGACTCCTGGGCATATATATAGCCCCTGTCGTGGTGTTGCGTCACCTTTACTAGCCGAAGGTCTGTGTGAGAGCTTGCCTTGGCTGGAGGCAGGGGCTTCTTTATAGCCATCTCTGCCGTTTATGTTGATGATGGATTACTTACTTTATAGACTAAATGATCATGATGAAACAGATTCTTAAAACCTTATCGGTCGTAGCACTAGCATTCACTCTAGCCTTAGCTGGTTGTGACCCAGAGAAGCCAGAAGATAAGAAAATCCAACCGCTTGACCCTAACGCGAAGCTGTCGATTAACGTTCGAACAGCACTCAGAAGCACTTCGGATAACCCTAAACATCTCACTCCGCTTGAGATTGTCAAGCAAGCTGGACAAATGGAGTTCAAGCTGGCTAGTAACGGTCAGAATGTTCACCGCTCTGTAAGCGATGTGCAAAGGGATATTGAGAATGTTGCCATTAAGATGTGGGGTACCGATATCATCAGTGTGGAGGATGGCTCCCTTCAGGACTACTTCCTGGATAATAGAAACTATGTCTTCACGCTTCCTATGGGCGATACCATCGCTTATATTCCCAATGCTGTAGTGATTGAAGCAGCCAAGAAGATACGCCAAGCCTATAATAAGGGCGACACCGATAAGGTGTATCAGCTCTTTCAAGATGCTTTTACGGCACTTCCAATAACCGCTTCCGAGTATAAGGAACTGGTTAAGCAAGGCACTAACTAACTCTCTATTCATAATCGTTTTTGGTAAGGACACTCATTCGCATGGGTGTCCTTACTTTTATGCATTTTCTCCTACACAGTTATAACTAAAGGCGGCATCTCGAAGCCCATTGGTGCCGTAGATCATCACCACAAAGTAAGTCTCTCGGACATCTGTAAAGTTGGAACTCGCCAAGCTCCCGACATTCTCAACAGTCACTTGGGGAGTGTAGCGTGTATGTCCAATAGAGTGGTGTACCTTATACTTACCATAGGCGATTTTCTCAACTCGAGCCTTTGTGTAGCCCTGTGCATCGGCATACCGTCCCCATTGATAGTTTACGGTACCATAGCTATCACACCTACCACCTGCTAGGATTCCTGGGAGGTCGGTTGCTCCCTTAAGCGTCACGAAGGTTTTTGGGTCATCCTTATCAATTACGAAGTGTTTACTGATGCCGTAATATGCCATCATGCCCCTAGAGGTATAGCGGATATAGTTGATATTAGGGGAGTCATACATCACTTCTCTCAAGTTGGTAATCTGTACACTGCCAGACACATCAGCGAAATCATTGACGCTATTTACGAGCGATAGACACAGGTCATAACTACCAACTGGTAAATTGGTCAAACGATCTTCAATCGTTACGTCAGCACTCGAGGAGGTGGAACCCCAGTAGAATTCCACATCGAATCGGTCATCATCTCTAGACCTCTGATGTACTTGAACAGAAGCAGTAGCAATAACTGATGTGCCAAGCGTGTAATGAGAGACTTGACTACCATGAGTTCGCCTTAGATAGAGGCTCACCGTACAGTCTGCTTTTACGCCAAAGTCATCATAAATAGTACCCATAAAGCTTCCAGCTGCTATCATTACTGTAGCCACAACCCTTGTACTGAACTTAAATTCACCACCTTCCTTGGTCAGAGTTAGGACTGAATTAGGGAGGGTATGAACACCACTACTATTCACGCTGAAGGTGGCAATTGTCCTGACGGTTTCGCCAGCCTGAGCCTGAAGTTGTGCAATGCTAAGTGGAGTGCCACCATGTGTCATATATGGCTCTCCATCGTTAATCCATTCCAGCTCATCATTATGTGGGTTGTATCTCAAGTCAGCAAACTTAAATCTGCCATTAGGCCATATCTCTACCATACGGCTCTCGGGTGCACCTCCCTTACCACGGAAGTTCTGAACGCCAGCACCAATGAAAGGCATATCACCACCCAAGGCACTCATATACCCAACGACATTACCTTCTATAGGCTTGGTGTACTTGACGACGGCACGCCCACGAACATAACCACCCATAGAGAGGTTGCTGGCGAACCAATTCATAGGTTGCCATGTCCCATCATCGCTAAAGTGAAGCTGGGGTGTGACACTTACGACTGGGTTATCTTGGTAATAGTAGGCTACTGGGATTTTCACCTCGCTAGAATAATACTCGTCATCTTGATAGCCAATAAATAGTTTTGCCCAAAGTACTGGTCTTGCTGAAGTAGGATTTGTAGGGGTGACTACCCAAGTGCCAGTTGGAGGTGTGACATCATTAACTCCAAGCTGATACTTGCTTTCCATGTCGGCAGAAGGTAAATCTTGACCATTCATAGAAAAACCACTAAAAACCTCCTCCTTGGAAATCACCTCGTCACCGTGAGGAGTATCCTTTACAGCAATCATATTGGTGAGCACTAGTCCACCATGAATGTTCGTGGAGCCGTCACGAATTGCCCTCGTGATGTACTTCTGCTGGTTTATTGCTGTTTGTAACCTCTCCTCACTCTCCTTCCTGCGAGCTTCAATATCTTCTGGTGCTTCAGACCAGTCAGTAGCTTTGTTACCTCGCTCTATCTTGATGGTCTTATCGATATTCTGAAGAGAGTACCTAAAGTAGACTGCATTAGATGGGGACGTATAGGTTTTGATTTTTGAATTAACAGTAATAATATTACCCTCTATCAAAACCTTATTAGCGTCATAAAAGACAAAGCG